>JACVRU010000088.1 GCA_014534295.1 Thermoleophilia bacterium
GAAGATGTTGTACGACTGGAGCTCGGCGCAGGCGCTGACGGGCTCGCGCTCGGCCTCCTCCCAGTATCCGCCGAGCCAGAGGATGTCGGAGCGCTTGACGCGGCCGGCGCCCGGCAAGCCGTGGGCGTTCACCGAGTCCGCCAGGCGGACGGCGGCGTCCGTCCACTGGCGAGCGCGCTCGAAGTCGCCGATCCCCTGGGTGCCGGAGATCGTCATGCAGTAGACGACGCAGGCCGAGAACGGCTCGAGCTCGCCCGAGAGCGCTGACGTCGAAGCCTCGTCGAGCAGCGCGAGTCCGCGGTCGAGCTCGCCCTTGTAGAGGAGGGCAGCACCCTGGGCGACGAGCGCGAGCGCCTGGATGTCGGCGTCGCCGAAGCGGCTGCCGATCTCGAACGCCCGCTCGGCGTGCGCGAGCTCCTCGTCGATCTTGCCGAGCGTCTCCGCCTGCATCGCGTGGGCGAGCGCGGCCAAACCGTGCTCGAGCGCCTCCGGTTCCTCCGCGAGCAGTCGGTCCCCCTTCGCGAGCCAGCCGTTCGCGAGCGGCACGACCCCCTTCATCATGTAGTCGAAGCACAGCCGAACGGCCGCTCGGGCAGCCCGCAGTCGGTTGTCGGCTCCCAGGTTCTCCCTGAAGACCCGCTCGCGGAGCGTGAGTGCTTCCTCGAGCCGGCCACTGAAGTAAGCGGCGTCGGCGAGCTGCTCGACGTCGTCCGCGCCGAGCGGGCCATCGGCGCTCGAAAAGAGTTCGTAGGCCTCGTTCCAGGCCTGCTGGCGAACTGCCTCCCGAGCAGCCGCGATCGGGTCGTCGACGACCTGGGCCATGCGATCGCATTGTCGCACAACCTCCGGAAATGCCTATACTCGGGCCATAGTCGCTGACTGACCGCACCGGGATGGAACCTCTCTATCGGCCCGAGGGCGTCGAGCAGCGGTGGCAGGAGACCTGGGAGGCCGAGGGCCTCTATGCCGCGCCCGCCGACGACGACCGCCCGACCTACGTCGACGCGCATCCGCCGCCGAACGTCACGGGCGGGCTGCACATGGGCCACGCGATGGGGCTCACGCTCGCCGACGCGCTCGTCCGCTGGAAGCGGATGCAGGGTTGCAACTGCCTCTTCCAGCCCGGCTACGACCACGCGGGCATCGCGACGCAGTATCAGGTCGAGCGGGCGCTCGAGGCGGAGGGCCGCTCGCGCCAGGAGGTCGGGCGGGAGGAGTTCGTCGAGCTCGTCTGGGACTGGCTCCGACGCTACGGCCAGACGATCATGACCCAGTTCCGCCGACTGGGCGCCTCGATGGACTACTCGCGCGAGCGGATGACGATGGACGAGGGCTACACCCGCGCCGTCATGCGCCACTTCGTCCATCTCTGGGAGCGCGGCTGGCTCTACCGCGCGAACCGAATCGCGAACTGGTGCCCCTACCACCGCTCCTCGCTCTCGGACCTCGAGCTCGAGCACGTGGAGGTGGACGACGAGCTCGTCCACCTCCGCTACCCGCTCGCCGAGGGTAGTGGGCACGTGACGATCGCGACCGTGCGGCCGGCGACGATCCTCGCCGACGTCGCGGTCGCCGTGCATCCCGGGGACGAGCGCTACCGCGGGCTCGTGGGGCGCCAGGTCGTCGTCCCCTACGTCGGGCGGCGCGTACCGGTGATCGCCGACGAACGCGTCGAGCCGGAGTTCGGGACGGGCGCGCTCAAGGTCACACCCGGGCACGACCCGCTCGACTTCGAGCTCGGCCGGGACCACGGCCTCGCCGAGCCGATGGTGATCGGCCCGGACGGCCTGATGAGCGAGGCGGCCGGCGACCTGGCCGGGATGACGCAGGAGGAGGCGGGCGAGCGCGTGCTCGCCTGGTGCGAGGAGCGGGGGCAGCTCGAGCGGCGGGAGCCTTACCGCCACACGATCTCGCGGTGCGAGCGCTGCCACAGCCGGATCGAGCCCCTGATCTCCCTCCAGTGGTGGTGCCGCATGGACGAGTACACGCGGGCGGCGCTGGCGGCGCTGAAGGAGCGGCGCGTCCGTTACCACCCCGAGTCGCAGCACCGCTACGCGACCGACTCGCTCGAGCACGCGCCCGACTGGAACATCTCGCGGCAGATCTGGTGGGGCCACCAGCTCCCGGTCTGGTACTGCCCCGACGAGCACGTCACGGTCGCGGAGACCGAGCCGGACGCGTGCGCGGAGTGCGGCTCGGCCGAGCTTCGCCGCGAGGAGGACGTGCTCGATACCTGGTTCTCCTCGGCGCTCTGGCCCTTCGCGACGCTCGGCTGGCCCGACGACACGCCCGACCTGCGCCGCTTCTACCCCGGCGACTTCAACATCACCGCCCGGGAGATCATCCGCCTCTGGGAGAACAGGATGATCTTCGCCGGGGTCGAGCTGATGGGCGAGATCCCGTTCCGGGACGTGATCATCTACTCGACGGTGCTCGCGGCCGACGGCCGGCGGATGTCGAAGTCGCTCGGCACCGGCATCGACCCGATGGAGTTCATCGCCGAGCACGGGGCGGACGCCACCCGCTACGGCGTGCTGAAGATGTCATCCGCCCAGGACGTCCGCTTCTCCGCCGGCGCGATCGAGGAGGGCCGCCGGCTCGCGAACAAGCTCTGGAACGTGTCGCGCCTGATCCTGACGAACACCGAGGGCGTCGAGCCGGGCCTGCGGCCGCGCGACCTCGAGGAGCACTGGATCGCGGCGCGGCTCGAGGCGGTGCGCCGCGAGGTGGAGCAGGAGCTCGGCTCCTTCCAGTTCGCCCGGGTGGCGCGAGCGCTCTACCACGTGACCTTCGACGACTTCTGCGACTGGTACGCGGAGGCGATCAAGCCGCGGCTGTACGAGCGCGACGCCGATGCGCAGGCGACCGCGCTCGCGGCGCTCGAGCGGCTTCTGAAGCTGCTCCACCCGGCGCTGCCGCACGTGACCGAGGAGATCTGGTCGAACCTCCCCGCGCGCGAGACGCGGCTGATCGTCTCTCCGTGGCCCGATCCGCTCGAGGTCGACGTCGACCCGCAGGCGATCGAGAGCGCCCAGCTCGCCGCCCGCATCTACCGGCGCAGCCGGGTGCGGATCAAGCTCTCCGGGGAAGCCGCGCGCCTCTTCGAGACGGTCGTCCGGCCCTCCGAGGACCACGGCGACGCCGAGGCCGAGATCGAGCGCGTGCGGGCCGAGATCGCGCGGGCCGAGCGGATGCTCGGAGACGAGCGGTTCGTCGGCAACGCTCCGGCCGAGGTGGTCGAGGGCGAGCGGGCGAAGCTCGAGCAGTACAGGGCCGAGCTTGAAGCGCTCGGCGGCTGAGTGGCTCGAGTCGCTCTCGCCCTGGCCCGAGGAGTTCGGGCTCGACCGCATGCGCGCGCTGCTCGCCGAGCTCGGCGACCCGCAGCTTCGCTTCCCGTCCATCCACGTCGTCGGTACGAACGGCAAGTCGACGACCACGCTGATGACGGAGGCGATCCTGCGCGGCGAGGGCGTCCGCGCGGGCGCGACGATCTCGCCGCACGTCCGCTCCTGGAGCGAGCGGATTACCGTCGGGAACTTCGAGCGGGCCGTCGAGCGGGTGCGGCCGGCTGCGGAGCGGCTCGGCGCGACGCAGTTCGAGGCCGTGACCGCGGCGGCGTTCTCCGAGCTGGCCGAGGTCGGCGTGGAGGCGGCGGTGGTCGAGGCCGGGCTCGGCGGCCGGCTCGACGCCACGAACGTCGTCGACGCGCCGGTCGTCGTCCTGACGAACGTGGCTCTGGAGCACACCGACGTGCTCGGGTCGACGCGCGAGGAGATCGCGGTCGAGAAGCTGGCCGTCGTTCGGCCGGGCGCGACGCTCGTGCTCTGCGAGCCCGAGTGGGGGCGCCTGGCCGACGCGCGGGTCGAGCTTGTCTCCTGCTCGAACCTCGCGCTCGCCTCCGCGGCGGCTCAGGCGCTCCTCGGACGCCCGGTCGACCCCTCGCCGGCCGAGACCCTGCGGCCGCCGGGGCGCCTCGAGCGGCGCTCCGAGCGCCCGCTGGAGATCTGGGACGGCGCGCACAACCTCGCCGGCCTCGGCTGGCTGCTCGCCCGCCTGCCCGACCGGCGCTACGTCGCGGTCGTCTCGATCCTCCGCGACAAGGACGCGGAGCGCATGCTCGCCGCGCTGGGCGCGATCGCCGACCGCATCGTCGCGACCCGCTCGAGCAATCCGCGCGCACTCCCCGCCGAGGAGCTGGCCGCGCTCGCGCGCGTGCCGGTCGAGGCAGTCGACGACCCGGTCGGGGCGCTCGCCCGCGCCCGCGCGCTCGCCGGAGCGGACGGCGCCGTTCTCGTCACCGGGTCGCTCTACCTCCTGCAAGATCTGGCCGTCGGCGCCGACACGTACGATGCCCTCGAGACGTGGTGAACAGCTCAGCGTCTTCGCCTTTGCGACCGCCGTCGTGGCGGCGCTCGTCGCGCTCGCGTTTGCCGCGGGGTACTTGATCGGAAAGATGCTCCTATGACTTCCTGGGTGCTCGCGCAGCAGAACGACGACCTCTTCGGGGGCGTCAGCGACTTCTTCGACTCGACGACGTGGCACCTGATCCGCAACCTGACGATCTTCTTCGTCTTCGTCTTCTGGCTGGCGACGGTCTTCTGGGTCTACAAGGACGCCCGCCGGCGGATCGCCGACCCGTGGCTCGTCGGGGTCGCCACGGTGCTGGGCGCGGTGCCGCCGTTCCTCGGGCCGATCGTCTACCTCTTCTTCCGGCCGCCGGAATACCTGGAGGACGTGCGCGAGCGCGAGCTCGAGATCAAGGCGATGGAGGAGCGGCTCGCCGCGCGCGACCTGCGCTGTCCCGTCTGCCGTGCGGAGGTCGAGCCGGGCTTCCTCATCTGCCCGGTGTGCACGACGAAGCTGAAGCAGTCGTGTATCAACTGCAGGGCGCCGCTCGAGGCGCTGTGGCAGATCTGCCCCTATTGCGAGACGCCCGTCGACGCCCCGACCGCCGTGCGGCGCGCGGACACGTGGGAGGAGCAGTCCCGCGCGGCGGGCGCTAGCGCAGCTCGGCGGCGAAAACGGCCAAGTCCCTGAGCGACCAGGTCATCCGCGCGTCGAACCCGGCCTCCCCGAGCCAAGCCACCTGATCGGCCGCGGAGTCGGGCCGGTCGAAATCCGGCGTCAGCGGGACGACCGCCTCCGCCGGGTCCTCGGGGACGACCACGTCGGCGAGCACGAAGCGTCCCGCCGGACGGAGCACGCCGGCGACCCGCCCGAAGAGGTCGCGCTTGCCCTCGCCGTCGAGGTGGTGGACGGCGAGGGCGGAGAAGACGAGGTCGTACGGGCCGGGCGGGAGGGGGTCTTCGAGCCGCGCGACGATCAGCGCCGGCTCTGCGCCGAGCTTGGCCCGGCCCGCGGCGAGCATGTAGGGGCTGACGTCGACCCCCGTCAGGCGCGCCCTGGGGTAGAGCCCCAGGATGCGCTCGGCGGTCTCGCCGGTACCGGTGCCGAGGTCGAGGACGTCCTCCACGACCGGGAGGCCGGCGGCGGCGCGGCCGGCCTGTTCCTGGAGCTCGTCGTAGCCGGGCACGTCGGCGTGCATGAGCTCGAGGTACCGGTCCGGGTCGAAGTGGAACTGCCCCACGGCGCAAGTAAACTCGCGCCTCGCATGGCTGTCGAGCGGACGCTGATCCTGATCAAGCCCGACGCGATGCGCCGCGCGCTCGCGGGCGAGATCCTCCGCCGGTTCGAGGCGCGCGGCCTCGAGCTCCGCACCGCGCGGCTCGTACGGGTCGACCGCGACCTGGCGGAGCGGCACTACGCCGTCCACCGGGAGAAGCCGTTCTTCGGCGAGCTCGTCGAGTTCATCACCTCTGGGCCGACGCTCGCGCTCGTGCTCGAGGGCGAGGGCGCGATCGCCACCTGCCGGCAGACGATCGGCGTCACGAACCCCGCCGACGCGGCGCCCGGCTCGATCCGCGGCGACCTGGCGCTGTCGATGCCGGACAACCTCGTCCACGGCTCGGACTCGCCGGAGACGGCGGCCGAGGAGGTCGCGCTCTGGTTCGGCGATGAGCTCGCCTGAGTATCCGGAACACGTCGCGCGCAACGTCGCGATCTGGACGAAGACGAACGCCGAGTACACGGGGCCGAGCGCGCGGAAGGCGTGGACCGACGAGCTCGACTGGAGCGTCTTCGGCGGCCATCCCGAGTCCGAGCTGCGGGCGCTCGGCGACGTCCGCGGCCTCGACGCCGTCGACCTCGGTTGCGGGACGGCGTACCTCTCGGCGTGGTTGGCCCGGCAGGGTGCACGTCCGGTGGGCGTGGACCCGACACCCGCGCAGCTCGCCACCGCTCGTGAGCTGCAGGCCGAGTTCGGGATCGAGTTCCCGCTCGTTGAGGCGGCTGCGGAGGATGTGCCGCTCCCGGACGCGTCCTTCGACCTCGCCGTCTCGCAGTACGGCGCCTCGATCTGGGCGGATCCGGCCCGCTGGATTCCCGAGGCGGCGCGGCTGCTGCGGCTGGACGGAAGCCTCGTCTTCCTGCGCAACTCGACCCTCGTCACGCTCTGCCAGAGCCTCGAGGGCGCGACCGAGCAGCTCCAGCGGCCGCAGCGGGGGCTCTCCCGGATCGAGTGGCCCGACACGGGCGAGGTCGAGTTCCACCTCCCGGCCGGAGAGCTGATCGACGTGCTCCACGCCAGCGGCTTCCAGCTCGAGCGCCTACTCGAGCTCTACGCGACCGATTCGGCGGAGACGCACGGCTACTACGACTTCGTCACGGCCGATTGGGGCCGCAAGTGGCCGGCCGAGGAGCTCTGGATCGCGCGCAAGCGCTCGTGAGCGCCCCGCCCGCCCCGCCGATCCTGCTCGCCTCGACCTCGCCGCGGCGGCGCGAGATCCTCGAGCAGCTCGGGATCCCGTTCGAGGTCGTCGCACCGGACTACGAGGAGAGCGAGGAGGACCCGGTCGCGCACGCGCTCGGCAAGGCCCGCTCGGTGCTCGCCTCCGCCGGTGAGCGGCCCGTGCTGGGCTGCGACACGGAGGTGATCTGCGAGGGTCGGGTCTACGGGAAGGCGGAATCCCCCGAGGATGCGGTGGTGATGCTCGAGCGCCTGTCCGGGAAGACGCATGAGGTGGTCTCCGGGCTCGCGCTCCTCACCCAGGCGTGGGAGGAGGTCGACCAGGCCGTGACGCGCGTGACCTTCCGCGAGCTGACCGCGCGCGACCTCGCGCACTACGTGGCCACGGGCGAGTGGGAGGGGCGGGCGGGCGCGTACGCGATCCAGGGTCTCGGCGCTGCCCTGGTCGAGCGGATCGAGGGGGACTACCTGAACGTCGTCGGCCTCCCCGTCGCGCTGCTCGTGGGCCTGCTCGCGGCCCGATTTCCGGGCGTCTACGGGTATGGCTAGCTAGACTCGGACTCCCCCATGGGCCTCTTCACCAGCCTGACGGGGTTCGGCGGTCGCGACATGGCCGTCGACCTCGGCACCGCGAATACGCTCGTGTACGTCCGCGGGCGCGGGATCGTCCTCTCCGAGCCCTCCGTGGTCGCGATCGACCAGCGCTCGGGGGAGGTGCACGCCGTCGGCGTCGAGGCGAAGCGGATGCTCGGCCGGACGCCCGGCTCGATCCAGGCGATCCGCCCGCTCAAGGACGGCGTCATCGCGGACTTCGACGTCACCGAGCAGATGCTCCGCCACTTCATCCAGAAGGTCCACCAGCACCGCTTCGCCCATCCGCGCGTCGTCGTCTGCGTCCCCTCCGGCGTCACCGGCGTCGAGAAGCGCGCCGTGGAGGAGGCGACGCTCTCCGCCGGC
>JACVRU010000089.1 GCA_014534295.1 Thermoleophilia bacterium
GACTCGACCTCGATCTGCCGCACGCGCTCGCGTGTGAGCCCGAGCCGGCGCCCGATCTCCTCGAGCGTCTTCGGGTCCTCGTCCGCGAGCCCGTAGCGGAGGACGAGCACGGAGCGCTCGCGATGGGGGAGGGCCCGCAGGCCCTCGAGCAGAGCGGCGGAGCGAATGTTGAGCTCGACCTGGTCCTCCGGCAGTGGACCGTCGCCCGCGACGAAGTCGCCCAGGACGGCGTCGTCCTCCTCGCCGACGGGCTGGTCGAGGCTGGTCGAGGCCCGCGCGGCCGCCCGCACCTCGCGAGCCTGGTCGACGGGGAGGTTCGCCTCTTCGGCGATCTCCTCGAGCGTGGGCTCGCGGCCCAGCCGCGGCCAGAGCGTCCGCTCGGCGCGGTTCATCTTCTGGAGCCGCTCCACGATGTGGACCGGCATCCGGATCGTCCGCGCCTTGTCGGCGAGCGCCCGGGCGACGGCCTGGCGGATCCACCAGGTCGCGTACGTCGAGAACTTGAACCCGCGCCGCCAGTCGAACTTCTCCACAGCCCGGATCAGGCCGAGCGTGCCCTCCTGGATCAGGTCGAGGAACGGCAGCCCCTGGTTGCGGTAGTTCTTCGCGATCGAGACGACGAGCCGCAGATTCGACTGGATCATCCGCTGCTTCGCCTGTGCGTCGCCGCGCTCGATCGCCTTCGCGAACTCGACCTCTTGCGCCGCCGTCAGCAGCGGATGCCGGCCGGCCTCGCGCAGGAACAGCTGGAGCGCGTCGGTTGTCGACTCCGGCGCGGCCTGGGGCGGGGGAGGCGCCTGCGGCTCCGGCGGCGCCACGGTCGTATCGTCGACGACCTCGATCCCGCGCGCCTCGAGCAGCTGGTGGACGAGGTCGACCTCGATCGGGTCGAGCTCGAGCGTGTCGAACAGGTCGACGAGCTCCGAGTGGCGGACGACGCCCGTCGTCTCTGCCTGCTCCACGAGCGGGTGCAGCTCGTCGAGCTCGAGGAGCTTCTCGGTCTCGGGCAACGGCATCGGGCTGCGTGGGGTTTCCCTCGTCATCGGGCGCTCCAAACCGGCGGGGCGTGGCTGGCCAGCTTGTCACAAATCGGGCGCGGGCCGGGCGGGGCCCGGCGGTCCGAGGATCCGTGCTCCAACTTGACCTAACGCCGGTTATCGCGCACGGGGCTGCGAGCGGCCCAGCGTAGCGAGCAGGATCCCCGAGACGACCACGGCGATCCCGGCCAGTTGCACGCTCGAGGGGTCCTCGTCGAGCAGCGCCACGGCGAAGACGACGGAGAGCACGGGCTGCAGCGTCAGCACGACGGAGGTCAGCGCCGCGGGCACGCGCGGCAGCGCGGCGGAGATCAGCAGCCAGCCGAGCACCTGGGACGAGAGCGCGAGCGCCACGAGCCACCCGTGCGCGGGCCACGTCGGTTCGAGCTCGAGCTCCCCTAGCGCCCAGCCCGCCGGCAGGATCGCCAGCGCCGAGGCCGCGGTCGCGTAGAGCAGCGGCCCGGCGGGCCGGCGCAGATCCCGATTCCCGGCGCGCAGGACGAGCAGGAAGCCCGTGTACATGACCGCGGTCGCGATGCCGTAGACGACCCCGAGCACCGGATCGTCGCCGTACGCGCCGGCTCCGATGACTCCGGAGATCAGCACCACGCCCGAGAGCACGACCGGCACGGCGGCCACGACGCGGGCTCCCGGACGCTCCTGGAGGAACGCCCAGGCGGCGATCGGGACGAGTACGACCTGGACGTTCCCGAGCACCGTCGCGAGCCCCGCCCCGACCGCCGCGATCGCGTGGTGCCAGAGGATCAGGTCGGCGGCGAAGAAGAGCCCGGCGGCCACGGACAGCAGGCGCTGCCCGCCCGTCCGCGGCCCGAACCGCCGCCGTTCCCAGAGGGCGAGGACGGCGAGCACCGGCACCGCGTACGCGCATCGGTAGAAGGCCGCCGTCGACGGCGGCTGGTCGGCCAGCCGAACGAGGATCCCCGAGAAGGCGATGCAGGTCGCCCCGGCGAGCGCGAGCGCGACGGGCCGCGAGCCCACTAGATGCGGGAGTCCACTAGAAGGTCGCGTCGCGCACGCCGGTCGCGATCAGCAGGAGCACGACGGCGGCGGCGGCGAGCCGGTAGACGACGAAGACGGAGTAGTCATGGCGGCGCACGTAGCCGAGCAGCGCCGAGATGGCCGCGAGGCCGCTTGCCGCCGCCGCGATCGTCCCGACGACGAACGGCCCCACCCAGCCGGCGGGCAGGTCGCCGCGGACGACGTCCGTCCAGCCCTTGAGGAGCACCGCGCCGAGCACGATCGGGATCAGCAGCAGAAAGGAGAAGCGCGCCGCCGTTTCACGCGTCAGGCCGAGGAAACGCCCGGCCGTGATCGTGATCCCGCTCCGCGAGACGCCGGGCATCAGCGACAGCGCCTGAGCCGCCCCGACCGCGACGGCGGTCGCCAGCCGGAGGTCCTCGAGCTCCCGCCGCTCGGGGGTCCGGTCGGCGAGCCAGAGAACGAGCGCGAAGACGGCGAGCAGGATCGCGATCTGCCACGGGTGGCCGAGGTGGTCCTCGATCAGGGTCTCCCCGGCGGCGCCCGCGATCGCGGCCGGCACCGTCGCGATCGCGACGAGCCAGGCGACACGCTCCTCGGGCGCCTCGAGCGACCGCCGGCGCAGGCTGCGCAGCCAGGCGGCCGCGAGGAGCGCGACGTCTCGCCGGAAGTACGCGGCCACGGCCACGAGCGTCCCGAGGTGGAGCGCGACGTCGAAGGTCTTGTTGAAGTCGGGCTGCTCGGCCAGGTAACGCCAGTCGCCGAGCCACGGGACGAGCCCCAGATGTCCGGACGACGAGATCGGGAGCAGCTCCGTGAGCCCCTGCACGATCCCGAGGACGAGCGCCTGCCGGTTCGTCAGCGCGCCCGGCTCCTCCCCCACGCCGGCCACCGCGAGCACGACCGCGACGAGCAGCGCCGCCGCGGCGGTCGACCAGAGGGCGGCGGCTCTCACCGGCGGAATCGTACGTTCCGGAGCGTCGCCGGCCTTTCCACAGGCTTACCCACAAGCTGCTCGATCTGCTGTGGAGATGTGGATTATTGAATCGAACGCAAATTGCGGTCTTTTCGTGCGGGACGGGCCTCCCGCCCCTTGCACCCCCGGCCCCGGCCCTCTAGATTGCCGCTTGCGCCGAGCACGGAGTGCGAGTAGGTCGAAGCCGCTCCGGGAGACCGTAGCCGCAAGGCGAAAGTCAACCGGGACGGGGGACGAAAGCACAACCGGCTCGGCGAATTTCTTGGTCCCGGACGGTACGATCGGCCCCGTGCACTTCCGCCTTCCGAGCTTCGACCCCGGCACGACTGCCGGCCTCTGGGCGCTCGGCTTCGGCCTCTACCTGTTCGGCGGCCTGCTCGCGATCGGGATCTCGGCCGGGACGTCCTTCGTCCTCTCGATCGTCGCCACCGGGCTGATCTTCCTCTACGTGCGGCTGTACGGCGAGGACGAGGTCAAGCGGCCGCGCCGCGGCTGACCTCCGGCCCCCGGACCCGGGCGCAGGGCCGCGACCAGGAAGCCCGTCAGCTCCTCGCCGAGGACGGCCACGAGCCGCTCGCGGGCAGGCGGGCGCTCCTCCAGGCAGGCGCAGTGGACGAGCAGCAGGTCAACCCCCTTCCGCATCGACAGGTAGATCGCCCTCCGATCCGGCGGCCGTGATCCCTGCACGAGGGGATCAAGATCGGAGCCTGCGCAGGCGAGCCTGAGCCTCCCGCCGGCTGCCCGGCGGGAGGCTTGAATCGGAGGCGCCCTCCGGCTAGCGCCGGAAGAACGAACGGCGGCGCGGCCGGTCCTCGGGGACCGGCTGCGGGGCCGAGGGCGTCTCGCGCTCGACCCGGCCGTCCGGGGCGCCGACGGCGACCGGCTCGCGGCCGGCGTCGACGACGTCCGGCTCGGCAGTGGTTGCGCGGCGCCGCTCCGCGGTCGTCGGCTCGTCGGCCACGCGGCGGTCGTCCGGGTACCGCAAGTCGTCGCGGTAGCGGGGGCCGGTCGTGTCGAAGACGAGCCCGAAGACGAGCCCCAGGCCGAAGGCGATCGCGCCGACCAGCGTCGTCAGGTCGGTGACGAGCCCGGTGAGGCCGAGCGAGGCGGACCAGTCCAGCACGCGCTCACGACCGACGCCGCCGCCCTCGGGCTGCGCGGCGAGCAGAATCCACCCGCCCACGATGAGCGCGGGCAGGAACGCGAGCGCGAACACGTTGGGCGACGCCGAGGGCAGGCCCCACTTCGTCCACCCTCCCGCCAGCTGCGACAGGGCCATCACCAAGCCGGCGGCTGCGACGCAGCCCATGGCCGCCCAGTACTGGCCGGTCGATTCCATCGGGCCGATCCACGTGGCGAGCCAGATCAGCCCGCCCGCGATCGCGGCCCCGATGAGCGTCATCATTCCTCGAGTCAGGCCGTACATGGCATCACTCCTGTGATCGTGGTTCTCGGCGTGGCTCTCCCCAGGAGTAACGGGGATCGAACCCGGCGCGTTACGCGTCGAGCCGGAGACGCCGGGCGTCGAACCGCGCGGAATGGAGCTCCGCGGCGAATTCGTCGACGATCCGCTCTGGCTCATCCGCGAAGAAGTGCTCCACGACGCCGATCTCGTGGTCGTGGTGGAACGGGACGTCCACGTGCGGCTCGGAGACGAGGTTCACGGAGACTTTCGCGCACGCGGGGCACCGCACGGCCAGGCCCAGTGAGCCGCCGCCCGGGGTGAGCAGGAAGAAGGCGGACGGGAAGACCGGTCGCGGCCGTTCTTCGGGGTAGCAGAAGAAGCTCCACGGCCAGTCCCCGCCCTGGATGCGTCGGGCGGCCAGGTCCGTCAACTCGCCGGCGACGTCCTCGAGGCGGGAGGTCATGAGGTTGAGGAAGCTGCCCGCCGCGAGCCCGAGCGGCGCCCAGTCGAGCTCGTCGTGACTGACGAGGCCGAGGTGCTCCTCGCCGCACCGGCACGCGAAGCGGACGCGGTAGACCGCGGGGTGGGCGGCGCCGGGAAGGCGACTCAACTCGCGGAAGTCGGACAGCGCGACCCGCGAGTCCCCGCCGCCGGGGCACGGGAACGTGTACCGGGAGGTCAGCGCGTCGTACATGCCGTAGTTCTAATCGGCACGGCGGACGGGAAGCGTCAGTACTGGACGAGGGAGTAGACGTCGTAGCCCTCGAGCCGCTTCCGGCCCTCGAGGAACTCGAGCGAGATGATGAAGGCGACGCCGGCGACCTCCCCGCCGAGCTGCTCCACGAGCTCGCACTTCGCCCTCGCCGTGCCGCCGGTCGCCAGGACGTCGTCGTGGACGATCACCCGCTGCCCGGCGGAGATCGCGTCGGCGTGGAGCTCCAGGACGTCGTAGCCGTACTCGAGCGCGTACTTGGCGCTGACCGTGCGCCACGGCAGCTTTCCCGGCTTGCGCGCGGCGACGAAGCCGCAGCCGAGCTTGCAGGCCAGCGCGCCGCCGGTGATGAAGCCGCGCGCCTCGGCCCCGAGGATCAGGTCTGGTTCGCGCGGCGCCGCCCAGTCGGCGAGGAGGTCGACCGTCTCCCGCAGGGCGTCCGCGTTCGAGAGCAGCGGCATGATGTCCTTGAAGACGATTCCGGGCTTCGGGAAGTCCGGGACGTCCCGGACGAGCCGCATCAGGTCCTGTGGCGTCACTAGTCGGCCGCTTGCCGCCGCAGCTCGCGCCACAGGAGCAGGCCGGAGAGCTCGTGGGCGAGCTCCCCCAGAGCCTGCAGGTCGTCGACGCCCGCCTGGCGGCGGTCGGCGTTCCGGGAGCGGAGCGCCGGCGCGGCAACCGCCTCGATCAGGCCCGTCACGCGGTGGGCGCTCGTCCGCAGCGTCCGCAGGTGCCGGGGCCCGATGCCGAACTCGGCCAGCCGGCCGCAGACGTGGGCGATCTCGACGTCGCTCTCGGGGTAGCGGCGCCCTCCGTCCACGACGGCCGGGGCCAGCAGCCCGAACTCCTCGAGCTCCCGCAGGAGGTCCGGCCGGATCCCCGTGCGCTCGGCGAGCTCGCCGGCCTCGACCTCCGGCTCGGGCTCCGCCAGGCCGGCCGGACGGCGCCGGCGGCGCTCTTTCGAGGTCGGCGACGCGAGCTCCTGGCGGATCACGCGCAGGGGCAGGAACTCGTCGCGTTGGAGCCGCAGGATCGTGCGGAGCCGCTCGACGTCTTCCTCCGAGAAGAGCCGGTAGCCTCCCTGAGTCCGACGCGGGGCGAGCAGCCCCTGGTCCTCCAGGTAGCGGATCTTCGAGATCGAGATGTCCGGGAAGTCGTCCTTCAGCCGGCGGCAGACCGTGCCGATCGTGAGCAGCCGTTGCTCCATCGCCGTCGTCATCGGTTCATGAACGTGAGCCGGTACTTGCCGATCTGCACCTCGTCGCCGTCCTCGAGGCGCGCCGACTCGATGCGCGTCCGGTTGACGAAGGTGCCGTTGAGGCTGCCCTGGTCCTCGATCGTGAACTCTCGGTCGCCGCGGACGAGCACGGCGTGCTTGCGCGAGACGGTGACGTCGTCGAGGAAGATCTCGCACTCGGGCGAGCGGCCGATCAGCGTGCGCTCGCCCCCGGGCATGAACGTCTCCCCCACGCGGCCGCCGCCGGCGCGGACGACGAGCGCGGGACCCTTGACGCCGAGCTCCTCGGGCGCCGCCGAGGCGTCGTCGCCGAGCTCGCCCGGCGAGAAGGTCATCGTCTGGTCGCCCGCCTCGTCGCGCATGAGCATCGCGCCGCACCGCGCGCAGAAGTTCGCGGACTCAGGGTTCTGGAAGCCGCACTCGGGGCAGTAGACGTGGCTCATCGGCCGGCCTGGCTACGAGGGCGGAGCGGCCTTCCCCGAGAGGATCTCCGTGAGCCGCTCCACGTCGACGTCTTCGAGGACGGTCTTCCCGCCCGACGACTTGAGCCGGGCGACGAGCTCCGCGCGGAGGATGTCGATCTGCCCGTGCAGGATCCGGCGGCGATACGAGACCTCGTGTTCCTGGGCCTCGAGCTGTCCGATTAGCTCCTTGAGCTGCTCGTCCGAGAGGGTGGCGAGATCGGGTAGGGGCTCCACATCCTGAAGTAAAGCAGCCGGGACCCCCAGGGGTCAACCTCAACTTGAGCTTAGTGCCCCGCCCGCTGGCCTTCGGCATCGAGAATGCCCTCGACGATCCCGCGCAGCTCCTCCTGGAGCGCGCCGGAGTCCTCGTCGGTCGCGCCTTCGGCGTAGAGGTGCAGGAGTGGCTCGTCCGCGTCCGGCAGAGCCTGCATCCAGCCGCGCTCGTCGAAGACCTTGATCCCGTCGAGCGTGTCGACGCTCGCGTCCGCGAACCGCTCGTTCAGGAGCCGCATCACTGTCCCCTTGAGCGACCACGGGCAGGGGATCTGGCGGTGCACGAGCGTGGGCCGTGGCAGGTCGGCGACGAGCTCGGAGAGCGGCCGCTCCACCGGGGCGAGCAGCTCGAGGAGCTTGCACAGGCTGGCGACGGCGTCGTAGGCGGGCAGGAAGTCCGGGAAGACGTACCCCCCTGAGAGCGCGCCGCCGAAGACGACTCCGTCGCTCGCCGCCACCGCGGTCAGGTCGGCGAGGGAGGCCGGCGTCCGCACGACCTCGAGCCCCTCGCCGGCGAGTCGCTCGACCTGGCTCGTGACCGTCACCGGGAACGCCAGCCGGCCCGTGCGGCCGCCGGCCGAGAGCAGGCTGACGAAGAGCAGCAGGGCCTGGTCGACCGGCACCTCGGTCCCCCGCTCGTCGATGAGGTAGAGC
>JACVRU010000113.1 GCA_014534295.1 Thermoleophilia bacterium
ACGACCGCCCGCAGGTCGAGGGTCGGGCCGTCGGCGCCGAACCGCTCCGTCACTTCCGGGCCGACCTCGTAGCAGCAGGGGCCGATGCCCGGCCCGACGACCGCCGCGAGTTCGCCTCCCAGCACGCCGGCCGCCGCCCCGACGACTCCGTCCGCGAGGCCGCGCCAGCCCGCGTGGACGAGTGCCAGCGCAGGCGGGCCGTCGACGCGCATGAGGGCGATCGGCAGGCAGTCCGCAGTCACGACCAGCAGCGGCCGCCGCCGCTCGTCGGTCCAGATCGCGTCCGCTTCCTCCCCGCGCCCGTTCGCGGGCACGACGCGGGCGCCGTGCACCTGCAACGGCCAGGCCGCACGCCCGGTATCGACGCCAACCGTGTCGAAGAGGCGCCGGCGGTTCTCCTCCACACGGTCACGCTCGTCGCCGGTGAGCAGGCCGATGTTCAGCGAGCCGTACGGGCCGGTGCTGACGCCACCCTCCCTGGTCGAGAAGATGACCTCGTACGGCGCAGGCCCGTCCCAGCAGATCACCCGATCAGCTCCTGCGCCGCGGCCAGCTCCGACTCGCGGCCGTCGAGCTGGCCGTTCAGCTTGCGCCGGCGCAGCTCCTCGAGGATCTCGCCGACGCGGGGCGACTCGCCCAGCCCGAGCTCGGCCAGGTCGGCCCCGCTGATCTCGAGCCGCACCTTCTGGAGGCGCCGGAAGTACTCGTGCAGCGGCTCAGGCTCCCCGACCGCGAGCGCGAACAGCGGCGCGTCGGGCGCGTACGGCTCTGCCAGCAGGACGACCTCCGAAGGCGGCAGGTCGCCCGCCTGCAGCCGCTCGACGATGCGCGGGCCGACGGTCACGGCGGCGGCGATCCGGTCGGCGTCGCGCCGCCGGACCTTCAGGCGCGCGGTCCAGTCGTAGACCTCGTCCGGCGTCAGCCGCCGCGCGAGCGCCTCGAGTCCCAGCCGCCAGCCGGGCACGTCGAGACAGTGGAGGTCGCGGAGCCGTCGCAGGCGCTCGAGCAGCTCGGCGGCCTCCTCGTCCGCGGCGAGGTGCGGATGGATCGCGCGCCCCGCCCCGAGCTCGCCCAGACGGACGATCGCGCGGGGAGCCGCGGGCTCCTCGAGCAACGCGACGAGCTCATCCCGGAGCCGCGCGGACGAGAGATCGCCGACGAGCCCCATCTCGATGCAGCTGTGGGCGAGCCGCTCGGTCTGGGCATCCATCCGGAAGCCGTAGCGGGCCTCGTAGCGGACGGCCCGGAAGATCCGCGTCGGGTCGTCGATGAAGGAGAGGTTGTGGAGGACGCGGACCGTGCCCTCCTCGAGGTCGCGGCGGCCGCCGAACGGGTCGACCAGTCGGCCGAAGTCCTCGCCCTTCAGCGAGACCGCCATGGCGTTGATCGTGAAGTCGCGGCGGAACAGATCCTCGCGGATCGTCGAGTGTTCGACCGTCGGCAGGGCAGCCGGCTGCTCGTAGAACTCGGTGCGCGCGGTGACGACGTCGATACGACCGTCTTCGCCGTAGAGGACGACTCCGGTGCCGAATCGCTCGTGCGGGTGCGCGCGGCCGCCGAGCGCCTCCGCCAGCGTCTCCGCGAACGCGATCGCGTCGCCCTCGACCGCGATGTCGACGTCGAAGCTCCGCTCGCCGATCAGGATGTCCCGGACGGTGCCGCCGACGAGGTAGATGCCGTCGTAGCCCTCGGCGACCGCCGCGATCGCCTCGAAGGCGGGCCGCAGCCGCTCCAGCCGGCCCAGCTCCTCGGCGAGGCTCGGGGCCTCCACCTCGCGCTCGGCCGTCGCCGCGCCGAGTCGTCGCAGGACATCGCTGCGCGTGACGACGCCCACGACGCGGTCGTCCCGCAGGACGGCGACCCGGCCGCCGGGCGCGCCGGAGAGCAACTCGTTGAGCTGGCCGATCGGGGTGTCCTCGGTGGCCGTGGCCACGCGGGAGCTCATGATCCCCTTGACCGGGGCGTGCGCGAGCCCGTGGCCGATCGCCTTGTCGAGGTCCTCGCGGGCGACCACGCCGGCGAGCCGGTCCCCCTCGGCGACGAGGATCCCGCTCTGCCGGTGCCGCTGGCACTCGACCATCGCCCGGGAGACCGGCTCGTCGGGCTCGACCGTGCGTGCCGGCGAGGACATCACGTCCCGCGCCTTGGGCGGCTCGCGAACCGCTGCCTCTGCGTCTGCGAGCAGGCGCTCGCGCGCCTCCGGGAGCGCGCCGCGAAAGATCGCGGAGGCGGCCTGCTCGTGGCCGCCGCCGCCGAGCGCGCCCGCGAGCGCGGCCGCGTCCAGGTCCGGCGTCCGGCTCCGCACGACCGCGAAGACGCGCTCGTCCATCTCGACGAGCAGCGCCAGCGCACGGCAGTCGGTCAGATCGACGAGCTTGTGCGCCAGGTTCGAGACGCCGTCGACGTACTGAGGCCACGCCACGGCGGCCGTGAGAAGCTCGACGCCGCCGACGCGCACGGGCTCCAGCGACTCGAGCAGCGCGTTGAGCAGCTCGCGCTCGGCCTGGGTGAGCGGCAGGTGCAGGAAGCCGGCCAGCACCTCCTGCTGGGCCCCGTGCCGGTAGCACCACGCGAGCGCCTCCGCGTCCCGCCGGGTGGCGGACGGATACGTGAGCGAGCCCGTGTCCTCGTGGATGCCGAGCGCGAAGGCCGTCGCCTCGACGGGCGTCGGCTCGAGGTCCCGCTCGGCGAGGATGCCGACGAGCGTCGTGGTCAGGGCGCCGTCCTCCGCGAGGACGACGCTCTGCTCCGGGGCCCAGTCCGGCAGTGTGTCGTGGTGGTCGAAGACGACCTTCTCGACGTCAGGATCGCGCGCGACGGACTCGAGCTCTCCGAGGCGGGAGGCGCTCGTCGTCTCGACGACGATCAGCTTCCGGATGGCGCCGAGGTCGAGCCGCGAGGGTTCGACGACCTCGCCCAGCTCGTCGGCGAAGAGCCGGGAGAACTCGCGCACGTTGCGGTTCAGCGAGCCGGCGAGGCAGACGACCGCGCCGGGGAACAGGCGGCGCGCTGCGAGCATCGACGCGAAGCCGTCGAAGTCCGTGTTGGCATGCGTGACGATCACCTGCTCGGCGCGCATACGGGAATGATGCCCGCCCCGCCCGCCGGGGACCTCTCTCCGCAAGTAACACTCTGTTACTTGCCGCCCGGGCCATGCCGTCTGACCCGACGACGCAAGTAACACTTTGTTACTTGCTTCTAGACCGCGGCGATCGCCTCGATCTCGACGAGCGCGCCCGAGGGGAGTGCCGCCGCCTCGACGGTCGACCGTGCGGGCGGCACGGTTCCCACGTGTCGCGCGTAGACCTCGTTCATCCCCTGGAAGTCGGCGAGATTGGCCAGGAAGACGGTCGTCTTGACGAGCTGGTCGAGCCCGCTCCCGGCCTCCTCCAGGATCGCGGCGAGGTTCGTCAGCACCAGCTCGGTCTGCTCACCGATCGTGTCCCCGCTCAGCTGCGTCTCGCCCGGCCGCAGCGCCAGCTGCCCCGAGACGAAGACGAAGTCTCCGACGCGGATCGCCTGCGAGTACGGCGCGCCCTGGAACGGCGCGGGGGCGCGCTCGGTGCGGACGACGGACTTCTCGACCATCGGGCTCCTTTCAGGTCGTGGACAGCGCTTCCCCGAGGGCCGCGCCGAGCGCCTTGAAGATCGCGTCGAGAACGTGCTCGGTCTCCGTGCCCTCGATCAGGCGCACGTGCAGCGTCAACCCGGCCTCCTCGGCCAGCGCGTGGAGGAAGCCGGCGACGACGTCGGTGCCGAGCCCCGCGACCCGCGCGGCGGAGAGGTCGACGTTGGAGACGACGAGCGGCCGGCCCGACGCCTCCAACACGACCTGGGCCAGCGCCTCGTCGGCCAGGCCGTGCCCCGAGCCCGCGCCGCGGACGCCCTCCGCGCCCAGCGCTTGCCCGAGCGCGTCGCCGAGGGCGCGTCCGCAAGCAGCCGTCTCGGAGGCCGCCTCGCCGGGCGCCACCTCCACCTCGAGGTCGAGCGCGCCGCGGCGGGCCGACAGCACCAACAGGTGGTCGAGCACGGGAATCCCCGTGGCCACGGCCGCGGTGCCGCTGCCGGGAAAACCGACGCGGGCCCGCGCGCGGCCGGCTTCCGCCGTCGCCACCGGGCTAGCCCTCGACGCGCTCGATCTGAGCGCCGAGGCTCCTCAGGCGCTCGTCGATGCGCTCGTAGCCGCGGTCGATCTGCTGGATGTTCCCGATCGTCGACCTGCCCTCTGCGCAGAGCGCCGCGATCACGAGCGCCATGCCCGCGCGAATGTCCGGGGTCTCCATCCGCTCGCCGAAGAGCTGCGCCGGCCCGCTGACGACGACCCGGTGCGGGTCGCAGAGGATGATCCGCGCGCCCATGTTCACGAGCTTGTCCACGAAGAACAGACGACTCTCGAACATCTTCTCGAAGATGAGGATCGTCCCGTGCGCCTGGGTGGCGACGGTGACGGCGATCGACGTCAGGTCGGCCGGGAACGCCGGCCAGGGCCCGTCCTCGATCTTCGGGATCTGCCCGCCGAGGTCGTCCTGGATCGCGAGCTCCTGGCCCGCCGGGACGACCAAGCTCGAGCCTCCGAGCTCGACCTGGATCCCGAGCCGCGCGAAGTGCGGCAGGATCGGCGTAATGTCCTCGGCGGCGACCTCGTCGATCGTCACCTCGCCGCCGGCGACCGCGGCGAGGCCGATCAGGCTGGCCACCTCGATGTGCTCCGGGCAGATGCGCCAGTGCCCGCCTCGGAGTCGGTCGACGCCCTCGATCCGCAGCACGTTGGACTCGATCCCCTCGATGCGCGCGCCGAGCGACACGAGGAACCGGCATAGGTCCTGGACATGCGGCTCGCAGGCAGCGTTCCCGATCACCGTCTCGCCCTCCGCCAGAACCGCCGCCATGACGGAGTTCTCGGTGCCGGTGACGCTGGCCTCGTCGAGAAAGATCCGCGCCCCCCGCAGCCCCTCGGTCTGGAGCTCGTAGCGCCGGTCGATCACGACGCGCGCCCCCAGCTCGGCGAGCGCGTGCATGTGCACGTCGACCCGGCGGCGCCCGATCACGTCGCCGCCTGGCGGCGGGACGCTCGCGCGGCCGAATCGGGTCAGCAGCGGCCCGGCGAGAAGGATCGACGCCCGGATGCGGCTGCAGAGCTCCGGGTCGAGGTCGGTCTTCTCCACGTCCGCGGCCTGTACGCGCAGCTCGTTCGGACCCGTCCACTCGACGTCGACGCCGAGGTCCGCGAGCAGCTCGATCATCGTCTCGACGTCCCGGATCCGGGGGACGTTGGCCAGCGTCACAGGCTCCGCGGTCAGCAGGCAGGCGGCGAGGATCGGCAGGGCGGCGTTCTTGTTGCCGGCCGCCCGCACGTGGCCGCTCAACGGGCGGCCGCCCTCGATGACGAAAGACTCCATGACGGTCTCTGCGAGGGCGATGTTCGTCACGAGAAGCGGGCTATCCTACCGGCCCGTTGGAGGTCACACGCGACCGTGCCTGGGCCACCCTCACGCGGTACACGACCAGTGAGGCGCTGCTCCGCCACGCGCTCGCCGTCGAGGCCGCCGTCCGCGCCTACGCCCGGAAGCTGGGGGGCAACGAGGAGCTCTGGGGCGCCGTGGCGCTGCTCCACGACTTCGACTACGAGCGCCATCCGACGCTCGACGAGCATCCGCAGGACGGGGCGCCGATCCTCCGGGACGAGGGCTACCCCGAGGAGGTCGTCGAGGCGGTGCTCTCGCACGCGAACCACCTCGGCCTCCCCCGCGATACGCCGCTGAATCGGGCGCTCT
>JACVRU010000008.1 GCA_014534295.1 Thermoleophilia bacterium
CCGACTGGAGGATCTGGTGCTCGTGACCGACGACGGCGCCGAGAACCTCACCCGGTTCCCGTACGACTTGCGTCCGCGATGACCGACACGGGGTCGCCCTCGATCGAGACGATGCTCCTCGAGGAGCGGCGCTATCCGCCGGACCCCGAGTTCGCGGCGCAGGCGAACGCCCCAGCCGAGATCTACGAGCGCGGCTTCGAGGAGTTCTGGGAGGCCGAGGGCCGCGAGCGCGTCAGCTGGTACGAGCCGTTCACTGAGCTCTACGAGTGGGAGCCGCCGTACGCGAAGTGGTACCTCGGCGGGAAGCTGAACGTCGCCTACAACTGCGTCGACCGGCACGTCGAGGCCGGGCTCGGCGACCGGGTCGCCTACTTCTGGGAGGGCGAGCCGGTCGAGGATCGCCGCACGATCACGTACGCCGACCTCCAGGCGGAGGTCGTCCGCTTCGCCAACGCGCTGAAGAGCCTCGGCGTGGGCAAGGGCACGCCGGTCGGGATCTACATGGGCATGGTCCCCGAGCTGCCCGTCGCGATGCTCGCCTGCGCGCGCCTCGGCGCCCCGCACACGGTCGTCTTCGGCGGCTTCTCCGCCGACTCGCTCGCCGGCCGCCTGAACGACATGGGCTGCGAGGTGCTCGTCACCCAGGACGAAGGCTGGCGGCGTGGCCAGCCGGTGCCGCTGAAGCAGAACGCGGACGAGGCGCTCGAGAGCTCGCGCTCGGTGCGCAGCGTCGTCGTCCTCCGCCGGACCGGCGGCGACGTGGCCTGGCGGGAAGGGCGCGACGTCTGGTGGCACGACGTGGCGAAGGACGACTCCGAGTGCCCGCCCGAGCCCGTCGACTCGGAGCACCTGCTCTACCTCCTCTACACGAGCGGCACCACCGCCAAGCCCAAGGGGATCGTCCACACGAGCGCCGGCTACCTCGTCGGCACCGCCTCGACGCACCGCTACATCTTCGACCTCAAGCCCGAGACCGACGTCTACTGGTGCGCGGCCGACGTCGGCTGGGTCACCGGTCACAGCTACATCGTCTACGGGCCGCTCTGCAACGCGGCCACGAGCGTCCTCTACGAGGGGACGCCCGACTTCCCCGACCAGGCGCGCTGGTGGGAGATCGTCGAGCGCTACGGCGTGACGGTCCTCTACACGGCGCCGACGGCCATCCGCGCGCACATGAAGTGGGGGCCGGAGCACGCGCAGAAGCACGACCTCGCGTCGCTCCGCCTGCTCGGCTCGGTCGGCGAGCCGATCAACCCGGAGGCGTGGGTCTGGTACCGCGAGCACGTCGGCGCCGACCGCACGCCGGTCGTCGACACGTGGTGGCAGACCGAGACCGGGATGATCCTGATCACACCGCTGCCGGGGGTGACGACGCTCAAGCCCGGCTCGGCGACGCGGCCCTTCCCCGGGATCGACGCGGCGGTCTACGACGACGACGGCGACGAGGTCGGCCCGGGCGCGGGCGGCTACCTCGTCCTCCGCCGGCCCTGGCCGGCGATGCTGCGCGGGATCCACAACGACCACGAGCGCTACGTCGAGACCTACTGGTCGCGCTTCGACGGCGTCTACTTCGCCGGCGACGGCGCCCGCCTCGACGAGGACGGCGACTTCTGGCTGCTCGGCCGCGTCGACGACGTGATGAACGTCTCTGGCCACCGGATCTCGACGATCGAGGTCGAGAGCGCGCTCGTCGACCATCCCACGGTCGCCGAGGCGGCCGTCTGCGGCCGCACCGACGCCGTCACCGGCCAGGCGATCGTCGCCTACGTGACGCTCAAGGGCGGCCAGGATCCGAGCGTCGATGCGCTGGAGGAGCTGCGGAACCACGTGGCGCGGAAGATCGGCCCGATCGCCAAGCCGGCGAACGTCGTCTTCACGCCCGAGCTGCCGAAGACCCGTAGCGGCAAGATCATGCGCCGGCTGCTTCGCGACGTCGCCGAGAACCGCCCGCTCGGGGACACGACCACGCTCGCCGACCCCACGGTCGTCGAGGAGATCAAGACCCGGGCGGAGGCCGAGCAGGGCGACGAGTGATCCTTCCCCACGAGATGCTTCGCATTTCGCGGGGGCCCCGATGATCGCCGCGGCCGTGCTGGCGGTGGCGCTGGCGGTGGCCGAGCCGGTCGTCCCGAAATCCGACGAGGCCTTCTTCGGCCGCGTCGTCGCTCCCGTCTCGGGCCGCGTCGAGATCGACGTCGGCCGTTGCGTTCACGCGGAGGTCGCCGCCTCCGCAGGCCTGAGCTACCCGGTCCGGTGCCCGCCCGCGCGTTACGACGTCCGCGTTCGGGTCGAAGGCCGGACACTGGTCGCGAGGCGCGCGTGGCTCCTGCCGCAGAGCGCGGGGCAGGCGATCCCGGAGCGGCGCCGGGACGGGCGGCTCGCCGCGCGGCTCGGCGCGCTCGGACGGGCGTACCCGGGCTGGGCTGCGATCTGGTTGCACGACCTGCGGACGGGCCGAACGGCGGGCTGGAACTCCGACGCGTCGTTCCCCGCGGCCTCGATCGTCAAGCTGGGCGTCCTGATCGCGGCCCTCGACCGCTTCGGCCCGCGGCCGGAGCGCTCGTCAGCGTGGGCGGACATCAGGGCGATGGCGACCTGGTCGGCGAACGACGCCACGAACCGGCTCGTCGCGCGGCTCGGAGGTCCGGGCGTGATCCAGGCGGTGCTCCATCGAGTCGGGGCGACGGCCAGCACGTACACGGGCGACTACCGGCTAGGGACCTCGGTCGCCGCGGACGCGCCGCGGCCGCTGCCGATCCTGACCTACCGGCGCACGACCGCCCACGACGCGGGCCGGATGCTGTACGCGATCCACGCCGCCGCGCTCGGCCAGCCGGACGCCGCCAGGCGCACGGGCCTCTCCCGTCACGAGGCGCGCGTCGGGCTGGCGCTGCTCCTCTCCGCGGCCCGCACGGGGGACAACGCCGGTCTGCTCGGCCCGGCCGGCCCGGCCGCCCGCAAGGAAGGCTGGACGACGAACGTGCGGCACACGGCCGCAATCGTCTACCAGCCGACCGGGCCGGTGATCGTCGTCGTCCTCACCTTCCGGCCCGACGAGGTGAGCCTGGGCGCCTCGCGGGCGCTCGGGCGCCGCGTGGTAGGAGTCGTCCGCTCCGTGTAGTAGAAACGCCGGGACGCGGTCCGGGTCGAAAGCACCCTGACGGGCAGTGCCGGGGAAGGTGCTAACTGGCCTGCCGACCGAAGGACCGACGCCCAGCTCGCCGAGACGCGGTCGCGACGGCCGCCTCGGCACGCGGCGCCCGCTCGACAGGATCCGTTCCCGTCCTCGGCGACCGGCCCGAAGACGGCCCAGGCCGGGTCGAGCTTCGACGTCACGATCGCCTGCGCCGCCGAGCCGAAGCTCGCCGCCGGGGACACGGGTTCGGGCTCGTCGACCTGGGCTCGGACAATCGGAACCCGGGCAACGTCGGCTCGGTGCTCGTGAAGCTGACGAGGACCGGCTGACTCGGTAGGGGAAGGACGGCCAGGGGCCGGGCCCGCGCGCCCGGCCCCTGCTTCCCGCGGGGTAGGGTCCGCGGGTGGAGACCGATCACCGGCAGTTGGGCGCCGACCTCTTCAATTTCGTCTGGACGCTGCTGGAGAAGGCCGACCGGACGCAGGACGAGGACGACCTGATGGCCCACGCGGCCCATGCGTCCGCATACCACTGGCGGCAGGTCGGCGAGTCGAAGCACTTCGCCCGGAGCGAGTGGCAGTGCTCCCGGGTCTACGCGGTGCTCGGCCGCCCCGAGTCCGCGCTCCACCACGCTCGGCGCTGCCTGGAGTGGTGCGAGCGGGGCGAGGTCGAGGACTGGGATCTGCCCTACGCGCACGAGGCGCTCGCGCGCGCCCACGAGCTCGCCGGCGACGAGGTCGCCGCCGCGCGGCACCTGGCGCTCGCGCGCGACCTCGCCGCGCGGATCGCGGACCCGGAGGACCGCGAGCTCCTCGACCGGGACCTGTCCACGATCCTCTAGCCGACGAGCAGCCGCTCGAACCGCTCGGCGTCCTCGAACGGGCCGACGAGCGCGAGGTTGAGCCCAGTGCCGCCGCCGAGGATGTCCTGGGCGACTCGCCGGACGTCCTCCGCGGTGACCGCGTCGAGGCCGGCGAGGACGTCGGCGGGCTCCGTCGGGCCGCCCTCGAGCACTGCCCGGCGCAGCCCGAAGAGCAGCAGTGCGTGCGGGCTCTCGATCTGGAGCACGAAACGGCCCTTCGTCGAGCTCCGGGCCTTCTCGAGCTCGTCCTCGGGCACCGGCTCGGCCGCGATCTTGCGCAGCTCGCCGACGATCGTCGTCACCGCCTCGTCGATCCGGTCGATGTCGACGCCGGCCTGGGCGAAGAAGGACCCTGTGTCGGTGTAGGCGTTGTTGATCGCGAAGACGTAGTAAGCGAGCCCGCGCCGCTCGCGCACTTCCGTGAACAGGCGCGAGGACATGCCGCCGCCGAGGATGGTCGTGATCAGCTGGAGCACGTAGCGGTCAGGATGGACGATCGGGTGGCTCGGCACGCCGAGGCAGAGGTGGGCCTGGTCGGACTGCTTCGTGTGCAGCAGCACTCTCGGCTGCGAGCCGTTCGCGATCGCCGCCGGCTCAGGCGTCGGAGTCGACGACGGCTCGAGGTCGCCGAGCAGCTGCTCGAGCTCGGCGATGAGGTCGCCCTCGATCCGCCCGCCGACTCCGGCGATCATCCGCTCGGGCTTGTACCACCGCTGCAGGTAGTCCAGGAACGTGTCCCGCGTGGCGGCGCGCACGGTGTCCTTCGTCCCGATCACGTGCCAGCCGAGCGGCTGGTCGCCGTAGAGGAGCTGGTCGTAGGCGCCGCCGATGAAGTCCCGCGGCGTGTCGTAGTACATGTTCATCTCCTCGACGATCACGCCCTTCTCGCGCTCGATCTCGTCGGGTGCGAAGGCCGAGTTCCGCAACATGTCGAGGACGACGTCGAACGCCGTGGAGCGCTCCTCGGCGGCGCAGCGCACGTAGTAGCCCGTGTACTCCTTCGCCGTGAAGGCGTTGATCTCCCCGCCGATGCGGTCGATCGCCGTCGTGATGTCCCGCGCCCGCGGCCGCTTCTCCGTGCCCTTGAAGAACATGTGCTCCGCGAAGTGCGCGATGCCGTTCGTCTCGCGCGTCTCGTAGCGGGAGCCAGCGGCCACCATCAGCAGGCATGAGACGGACTGCACCTCCGGCATCGGGGCCGTGAGGACGCGGACCCCGTTCGAGAGCGTGGCGGTCTCGTAAACGCTGGTCATGCGGCGCACGATATCCGCCGCACCGCCTCGTGGATCGCGGCCGCGCCGTCCTCGAGCGTGTCCGCGGGGATCCGCTCGTCCGCCGCATGGATCAGCTCCGTGAGGACGAGATCGTCCGGCAACCGCATCGGCAGGAAGCCGTACGTCTGGATGCCGAGCCGGGCGAACAAGCGCCCGTCGGTGACGCCGACCTGCATCAGCGGCACGGGGATCCCCTCCGGGTCGAAGCCGCGGAGGACGTCCGCCAGCGTCGCGAAGTGGGTCAGGTCGGGGTCGCCCGGCAGCTCGTCGAACCAGACGATCTCGAGCTCGACGTCGTCGCCGAGCAGCTCGCGCAGCTCCCGGACCAGCTCGTCGGGGCCGAGGCCGGGGAGGACGCGCCCGTCGAGCGTGAGCTCGGCCTCGGCCGGGATGACGTTGTCCTGCTCCCCGGCGCGGACGACCGTTGCAGTGGCCGTGTTGCGCAGCATCGCCCCGACGCCGGCGAACCGCGGCCCGAGGCGGGGGAGCAGCCGCTCCGCGAGCGCCGGCCGCAGCAGGGCCCGCACCCCGATCGCCTGCGACCGCGGCAGGTGGGCGGCTAGGCCCTCGAGGAACGCGCGCGCCACCGGCGTCACGTGGATCGGCGGCTGCCGGCGGTCGAGCGCGCGCAGGACGTCTCCGAGCCGGCCGGGCGTGCGGCCCCGCACGGGGACCGAGCCATGGCCGCCCGAGCCTCGCACCCGCGCCCGGACCAGGCAGCGTTGCTTCTCCGTCACCTGGATCGGGTAGAAGCGGCGGCCGCCGAGCGGCAGCGTGAAGGCGCCGAACTCGCCCAGCGCGTGCGTCACTCCCGCGAACAGCTCCGCCCGCTCCTCCACGAGGAAGCGGGCACCGTCGAAGCCGCCGTTCTCCTCGTCCGCCAGGATCGTGAGCACGACGTCTCCCGCGAGCGGGAGGTCCTTCGCGCGCAGGAAGGCCTGGACGAGCATCGCCACGCCGCCCTTCATGTCGAGCGCGCCCCGGCCCCAGACGAAGCCGTCCGCGAGCTCGCCGGCGAAGGGCGGGTGGCGCCAGTCCTGGCCGCGGGCGGTGACGACGTCGACGTGCCCGTAGAGCATCAGTCCGGGCTTCGAGCCCCCGCCGCGGAGCCGCGCGACGAGGTTCGGCCGGCCGGCCGTCCGCTCGTGGAGCTCGCTCTCGATGCCGGCCTCGTCGAGCAGGCCGCGGACGAACGCGACGCACTCGGCCTCGTCCCCGGGCGGGTTCGTCGTGTCGAAGCGGATCAGCCGCTGCAGCAGCTCGACCGTCGTCACAGGCCAGCCAGCGCGTCCAGCAGCCGGTCGACCTCGGCGGCCGTGTTGTAGTGGAGGATCCCGATCCGCACGGCGCCGTCCTCGAGGCCCAGGCGCGCCATCGCCTCGACCGCGTAGTAGTCGCCGTGCCAGACGGCGAGCCGTTGCTCGGCCAGCCTCCGGGCCGCCTCCTCAGCCGTCAGCCCGTCGACGGTGAGCGCGAAGGTCGGGACGCGGCCCTCCATCGTCGGGAGCCCGTGCAGCCGGCAGTTGCCGGGCAGGCCGGCGAGCAGGCGCTCGCCGAGCCCGCGCTCGTGCGCGCGGATCGCGTCCCAGCCGAGCGACTCGAGGTAGTCGAAGGTCGCGAGAAGCCCGGCCAGGAGCTCGTGCTGGTGCGTGCCGGTCTCGAAGCGGGCGGCCGCGGGTTGCTCCGGCGCCGGGCGCGCCTTGTACGGGCGCCACCGCTCGAGCAGCTCGCGGCGCGCGAAGAAGAGCCCGAGATGCGGCCCGCAGAACTTGTACGCGCTGCAGAGGAGGACGTCGATGTCCCAGGCGGCGGCGTCCATCGGCCCGTGTGGCCCGTAGTGGACGGCGTCCGCCCAGGCGAGCGCCCCGGCCTCGTGCGCGAGCCGGGCGGCGCGGGCGGGGTCGACGAGCGTGCCGACCGCGTTCGACGCGACGGGGAAGGCGACGACCCGCGTCCGCTCGCCGAGGAGCGCCTCCAGGCCGTTCCAGTCGAGCGTGCAGTCCTCGTGGAAGTCCGCGAAGCGGACGACGGCTCCGCGGTCCTCGGCGAGGGCGAGCCAGGGGGCGACGTTCGCGTCGTGGTCGAGGCGGGTCACGACGAGCTCGTCCCCTGCCTGGAGCTCGCGGCCGAGCGCGCGCGTGAGCGCGAAGTTGAGCGTGGTCATGTTCGGGCCGAAGCCGACCTCGTCCGGCCCGCAGCCGAGGAAGCCGGCGGCGGCGACCCGCGCCTCCGAGATCAGGGAGCCCGTCCTGACGCTCGTCTCGAACGCGCCGCCGACGTTCGCGTTGTCCTCGCGCAGGTAGCGCGCGATCGCGTCGATCACGTCGTCGGGGACCTGCGTCCCCGCCGGCCCGTCGAAGAAGGCGAGGTCGCGGCGGAGCGCGCCGAAGCGCGCTCGGACCGAGTCGATGTCGAGGGTCGTCATCCTCACGGCGGCACGCTCCGGCCGTTGACGATCCAGTCGTAGCGCGGCTTCGGCTCCAGCGACGCGCCGATGAAGCAGCCGCGCTCTGCGCGGACGAGCAGGTCGGCTGCGTCGTCCGGCTCCGGCTCGAGCGTCGCCTGGATCGCGCACTCGAGCTCGACGAAGCCCCAGCTGCCGTCGTCGCGGCGGGAGACGGCGCCGGTAGCCCGCGCGTTGCCCTCGGCCGCGATACCCTCCCGCTTCGCGTGGTACGCGAGCGCCGCGAGCGAGCAGCGGGCGAGGGCGGCGAGCACGAGGTGCTCGGGCGTCCACGCGGGGTCGAGCGCCGCGGGGTTTCGGCTCTCCAGCTCGACGGCGTACTCGATGCGCTTGGGCCGCGGCACGCGGCAACGGTAACGTCCGGGAACGCGAGTACGCTCGGCCGGTGCGGCTGCGCCCGCTCTCGGAGTCCGAGTGCTACGCCCGGTGCTACGGGCAGAGGGGCGACGAGAGCGTCCGGGTCGTCCGCGTCGAGATCCCGCGGGTCGTCGCGCTCAGCGGCGAGGCCGTCCGCCGCCTGTTCGAGGAGCGGCTGGACTCGCGGGAGCCAGAGGCCGAAGCGGCCTAGCCGTCTGGGTAGACGGCGCTGTAGCCCTCGAGCCGGAGCAGCGTCCGGGCCAGCCCGGCCTTCTCCGCGCCGGCGACGAGGATGACGAGCACGCCGCCGTACTCCGGCGAGACGTGGCGGAGCTCGAAGTCCTCGATGTTGATCGCCGCCGCGCCGAGCGTCTGCGTGATCCGGGCGAGTACGCCTGGGCGATCGGGGACGCGGATGCGGATGCGGTGCAGCTGCCGCGCCTCGGTGCGATAAGCGTGCTCGAGCATCCGTCCGCGGGCGGCTCCCGCCCCGGCGATCCACTCCTCGATCGCCGCGCGGTCTGCCTCACGGAGGGCGCCTGCGAGCTCGCCGAGCTCCGCGCCGTGAGCATCGAGCGCGTCGGCGATCAGCGCGCCGTTCTCGACGAAGATGTCGGCCCAGACGGCCGGGTTCGCGCCCGCGACGCGCGTCATCTCGCGCAGCGACGCGCCCGCGTACTCCAGCGCGTCGTCCCCGAGCCCGGCGACCGCGCGCATGAGCACGTTCGCGATCGCGTGGGGCAGGTGGCTCGTGAAGGCGAGCAGCCGGTCGTGCCGGTCGGGGTCGAGCCGGACCGGCCGCCCGCCGAGCGCCCGGACGAAGCTGTCCACGGCGTCGACCCGCTCGGGCAGGCTCGCCGGGGACGGCGTCAGCACCCACACGGCGCCGTCGAAGAGATCGGCGGAGGCGCGGGCGGGCCCGCCGGTCGAACCGCCGGCGAGTGGATGGCCCGGCACGAGCCTCGCGTCGGCCACTGCCGCCAGAGCGCGCTTCGTCGAGCCGACGTCGGTGACGGTCGCCTCGGGTGCGGCGGCGAGCGCCTTCCGCACCGCGGCGACGACGCCGCCGACCGGCACCGCGACCACGACCAGCTGGGCGCCGGTGACGGCCTCTGGCAGCGAGCCCGCGACTTCGACCGCTCCGGCGGCGGCCGCCTCCAGCAGCGTCTCGCGCCGCTCGTCCCAGCCGAGCACGCGCGCGGCGCCTGCCCGCCTCGCCGCGAGCCCGACCGAGGTGCCGAGCAGGCCCGTGCCGACGACGGCCAACCGCAGGGCGAGCCTCGGCCGCCCAGCGGACGGCCGGGAGGGCCGCGCCGGCCCTCTCGCTTCCTGCTTCATCACGTCCAGGATCGCCGCGAACAGGCTCGTCACCGCCCCGCCCGACAGCGGCCCCGGATTCGTCGCGGTCAGCTGTCCGAGCAGCTCCGTCTCGCGCGCCGCGTCGATCTCCGGCGTGCCGGTCGCCCGCTTCTGCTCCTGGACGCGGCGGACCAGCTCCAGCCTGCGGTTCAGCGCCTCCAGCAGTCCGCGGTCGATCTTCGAGATCTCGTCCCGCAAGCGTGCCAGCTCCGGATCGATGCCGCCAAGTGTGCCTGACGGCGATGCGAAACTCGGCGGATGGAGAGCGCCGTCCCCGACGTCCTCGCCCCCGATCTGCGCGTGGTCTTCTGCGGCATCAACCCGGGGCGGGCCTCGGCGGCGGCCGGCGCGCACTTCGCCAACCCGCGCAACGACTTCTGGCGGCTGCTGCACGCCGCCGGCTTCACCCCGCGGCTGCTCGATCCATGCGAGCAGCTCACCGTGCTCGAGCACGGCATCGGTCTGACGAACGCGGCATACCGGACGACCAAGGGCTCCGGCGACCTGCGGCGAGGCGACTTCGAGGGAGCCGCTGCGCGCCTCGAGCAGCTCGCACGCGAGCTCGTCCCCGCCTGGATCGCGTTCGTCGGGAAGGAGGCGAACCGAGGCGCCTTCGGCGAGCGGCCCCAGCTCGGCGTCCAGGAGCGGCGACTGGACGCGACCGCGCTGTTCGTGCTTCCGTCCACGTCGCCGGCGAACGCCGCTGTCCCGTGGGAGGAGCGCCTTCGCTGGTTCGGAGAGCTCGCGGAGCTGTCTCGCCCCGTCCCGCGTCCGGCGGTGCGCGCTCTCCTGCTGGACGCCGCCGGTCGCATCTTCCTCCACCGCTTCGTCGGGCCGCGCGAGCCGGGCGTCTGGGTCGCGCCGGGTGGCGCGCTCGAGCAGGGCGAGTCGCCCGAGGCGGCGCTCCGGCGCGAGCTGGCGGAGGAGCTGCGCCTGGATGCTCCCCGCCTCGGCCCGTGGGTGTGGCGCCGACGCCACCGGTGGTACTGGCCCGCGCTGCGCGCCACGCTGGACAGCGTCGAACAGTTCGCGGTCGTCCGCGTCGACGAACCGACCCGCATCGCGCCCACGGCGCACGACTCGCTCTTCGCGGGGCCGGACACGGTCGAGGAGCACCGCTGGTGGTCGGCCGCCGAGATCGCCGCGAGCCCGGCAAAGTTCGCCCCGAGGCGCCTCGCCGACCACCTCGCAGCGCTGCTCCGGGACGGACCACCTCCCGAGCCCGTCGACGTCGGCGTCTAGGGACATTTCTCCGCCTGTCCCCCCAGACCTGGCCGCGTCAGCCCCGCCAGCGGTTGGTGATCGGCGTGCGGCGGTCGCGGCCGAACGCCTTCGGGTGGAGCTTGACGCCCGGGGGTGCCTGGCGGCGCTTGTACTCGGCGCGGTCGATCAGCGCCAGGGCGCGCTCGACGACCTCGCGGTCGAACCCGTCCGCGAGCAGCTCCTCCCGCGAGCGGTCCTCCTCGACGTACTCCTTCAGGACCTTGTCCAGCTCGAGGTACGGCGGGAGCGAGTCCTCGTCGAGCTGATCCGCGCGCAGCTCCGCAGTCGGGGCCCGCTCGACGATCGACGCCGGGATCAGCTCGCGTTCGGCCCGCTCGTTCAGGTGCCTTGCGAGGCGCCAGACGTCTGTCTTGTACACGTCCTTCAGGAGCGCGAAGCCGCCCGCCATGTCCCCGTAGAGGGTCGAGTAGCCGACCGAGAGCTCCGACTTGTTCCCGGTCGTGACGACGAGCCAGCCGAACTTGTTCGACAGCGCCATCAGCAGGACGCCGCGGACACGCGCCTGGAGGTTTTCCTCGGCCTCGTCCGGCTCGAGGCCCGCGAACGGCTCGGCGAGCGCCGCCCGGAAGCTCTCGACGACCGGCTCGATCGGCAACTCGAGGAAGGGCGTCCCGAGCGACTCGGCCAGCACCCGCGCGTCCGCGCGCGTCTCCGTTGACGTGAACCCGGACGGCATCGAGACCGCGTGCACCCGCTCCGGGCCGAGCGCCTCCGCGGCCAGCGCCGCCGCGAGCGCCGAGTCGACGCCGCCCGAGACGCCGATCACGACCTCTCGGAACCCGTTCTTGACGACGTAGTCCCTCAGGGCGAGTTCGAGCGCGCGACGCATCTGCTCGAGCCCGTCCCCGAACGGCGCCACCGTTCCCGCGCGGGCGCCGTCCGGGAAAGGACGCGCCTCGGCAACGTGGACGACCGGCACCGGGGGGATCCCGCCGCGCTCGCGCGCGAGCGACCGCCGCCGCGCGTCGGACAGCCGCCGGCCGATCACCTCGCCGGGATCAACGTCGACCACCAGCAACGCCTCCTCGAACCCCGGCGCCCGCGCCAGCACGCGTCCCTCGTCGTCGATCACGACGGAGTGACCGTCGAAGACGAGCTCGTCCTGGCCGCCGACGGCGTTGCAGAAGGCGAGGAAGCAGACGTTGTCGCGCGCCCGCGTGACGAGCATCTCCTCGCGCTCGCGCTCCTTGCCCACGTGGAACGGGGAGGCGGAGACGTTCGCGATCAGCTCGGCCCCTGCGAGTGCGAGGTCGGTCGCGGGCGGGCCCGGTTGCCAGACGTCCTCGCACACCGTCGGCCCGACGGTCGTGTCGCCGATCTTCAGCAGGACGAGCTCATTCCCCGGCGCGAAGTAGCGGTACTCGTCGAAGACGCCGTAGTTCGGCAGGAAGCGCTTGTGGTAGATCGCCTTCACCTCGCCGTCGGCGCAGACGGCGCAGGCGTTGTAGAGGTCGCGGTCGAAGTGGGGGAAGCCGACGAGCGCGACCACCTGACGCGCGGCGCGCGCGAGCTCGTGGAGGCTCGCCTCGGCGGCGCGCACGAAGCCGGGCCGGAGCAGCAGATCCTCGGGCGGGTAGCCGGTGACCGCGAGCTCCGGGAAGAGGACGAGGTCCGCGCCGTTCTCCCGCGCCTGCTCCAGACGGTCGAGGATCCGCCGCCGGTTGCCCTCGAGGTCGCCGACGACCGTGTTGATCTGCGCGAGCGCGATTCGCAGTTTTCGCCTCCGAGTCGAAAACTTACGCTACCAGAGCGTGAGCTCCGAGATCGTCATCCATCCGCGCTTCAATGGGCCACCCGGGTCCGCGAACGGCGGCTACGCCTGCGGCCTCGTAGCCGGCCTGCTCGGCGCGCGGGCGGCCGAGGTGACGCTGCGCGCGCCGCCTCCGCTCGCCCGCCCGCTGCGCTGGGACGGCAAGCGGCTCTGGGACGCCGACACGCTCGTTGCCGAGGGCCGCGCCGCGCCGCTCGAGCTCGACGCGCCCCGCCCGCCGAGCTTCGAGGAGGCCGAGGCGGCCCGCCCAAGCTTCGCCGGCTTCGTCGAGCACGCCTATCCGACCTGCTTCGTCTGCGGACCCGCCCGCGACGACGGCCTGGCGATCTTCGCGGCACCGGTCGACGGTCTCGTCGCCGCCCCGTGGACGCCCGGGGAGCCGGAGTTCGTCTGGGCGGCACTCGACTGCCCTGGTGCGTTCGCCCTCGAGGCGGCGGGTCGCTCGGGGATGCTGCTCGGCCGGCTGCACGGCCGGCTCGACCGCGTGCCCGAGCGGGGCGAGCGCTGCGTCGTGATCGGCTGGCCGCTGGGCCGGGACGGCCGGAAGGGCTACGCGGGCACCGCGGTGTGGTCGGCCGAGCGCGGCGACCTGCTCGCCTGCGCGCGGGCCACCTGGATCGTCCCTACCGCCTGAGCCTGATCGCGTTGAGGTCCTGCTCGAGGATCTCGTCTGCCCTGGCCGCGAGGTCGTCCGGGTCGTCGTGCTCGGCGTGGAGGTACCGCCCCGAGAGCCGGTCGAGCTTGCCGGACGCGATCGCGAGCACGAGCCGGGGCGCCGCCTCGGGCGGGGTCCAGGGCGAGTCCTCGGGGAAGCGTCCCTCGGTCATCTCCGTCCGGACGAGGCCTGGGCTGATCGCGAAGACAGGGATCCGGCCCTTCAGCTCGTTCGCCAGCGTCTCGGCGTACCGGTGCACCGCGGCCTTGCTCGCCGTGTAGGCAGTCTCCGTCGCCCCGGGGAGGTACGACGCGCCGCTGCCGGTGATGACAATCCGGCCGCGGCGGCGCTCGAGCATGCCCGGGATGACGGCGCGGCAGGACAGGTGTACGCCGAGCACGTTCACCTCGAACGTCTGCCACCACTCCGCCGGGTCGCGCTCCCACGTCGTCCCGTAGCGGCCCACGCCGGCGTTCGCGACGAGGAGGTCGATCGGGCCTGCCTCCGCGATCGCCCGCTCCACGGCCGCGGCGTCGGTGACGTCGAGCTCGATCGCCCGCCCGCCGATCTCCTCCGCCAGCGCCTCGACCTGCTCGCGCGTGCGCGCGGCGACGACGACCTCCCAGCCGTGCGCCGCCAGCTCGCGTGCGATGTTCGCCCCGATTCCGCGCCCGCCGCCGGTGACGAAGGCCTGCCCGGCCATCAGTTGTCGCAGTAGCCCTGTGTCCAGCTGCGCGCTGGATCGTGGTTGCGGAGGTCGACGCCGAAGTCGGCCGCCGCCTTCAGCGCGAGCAGGACGGAGACCCACCCCGCGAGCGTCTCCGCGTCGCCCTCGGCGCTGAGCGTCAGGTCGGTCCCGCCGTCGCCGTCGGGCTCGAGTTCGAAGGTGGTCGTGCTGCCGAGGTAGTCGAGGGCGAAGCGGCGCGGCTCCTCGGCCGCGAGCACGCGCGACTGCGTGCGCCAGCCGTTCGGGAACGCGAACTCGACCGCGCCGTCGCGCTCCACCGCCGACTCGGCCCAGAACTCCGCGCGGCCCTCGTCCGTCGAGAGGAGCTCGTAGATCGCCTCCGGCGAGGAGGCGAGGTGCAGCTTCCAGCGGATCTCAGGCACGGGCGTGGACGGCGCGCTCGATCTCGTCGAGAGCGTCCGGGTTCTCGAGGGAGGAGAGGTCGCCCGGGTCCTCGCCGAGCGCCTTCGCGCGCACGGCCCGGCGCATGATCTTGGCGCTGCGCGTCTTCGGGAGCGAGGCGACGAACTCCACCCGGTCCGGCTTGAACGCCTTCCCGAGCGCCGTCGTGACGGCGGCGGCGACGCCCTCGGCGTCGGGGTCCGCGCCGGGCGCGAGGACGCAGAAGAGCCACGCCGTCTCGCCCTTGACGTCGTGCGGGACCCCCACCGCGGCCGCCTCGGCGACGGCCGGGTGCGCGACCGCGGCCGACTCGAGCTCCGCGGGCCCGATCCGCTTGCCGGCGATGTTCAGCGTGTCGTCCGAGCGCCCGTGCAGGTACCAGTTGCCGCCCGCGTCGACGGAGGCCCAGTCGCCGTGGCGCCAGACGCCGGGGAACGTGCGCCAGTACGTCTCGAGGTACCGCTCCGGGTCGCCCCAGATCCCGCGGGTCATCCCGGGCCAGGGCCGCTTGCAGACGAGCTCGCCGACCTCGCCGCGCACCGGGCGGCCCGACGCGCCGAAGACGTCCATGTCCAGTCCGAGCGCGGGGAAGCCGAGCGAGCACTCCTTGATCGGCTCCGTGACCGCGACGGAGAGGAAGCAGGCTCCAACCTCCGTGCCGCCGGACAGGTTGACGATCGGCACCCGGCCGCCGCCCACCCGCTCGTGCAGCCAGCGGTAGGGCGCGGGGTTCCACGGCTCGCCGGTGGTGGCGAAGGCTCGGAGCGAGGTGAGGTCGGTCTCGGGGTCGCCGCGCGGGATCAGTGAACGGACGAGCGTCGGCGAGACCCCGAGCATCGTCACGCGCTCCGAGGCGACCGTGTCCCACACCCGGTGGGCGGGGAAGTCGGGCGCACCCTCGGCGAGCACGACCGTCGCGCCGGCTGCGCCGCCGCCGAGCACGGTCCACGGCCCCATGATCCACCCCATGTCCGTCACGAAGTGGATCCGCTCGCCCGGGTGGACGTCGGTCTGGTAGACGACCTCTCGCGCGATCGAGACGAGGAAGCCCCCGTGCACGTGGACCGCGCCCTTCGGTCGGCCCGTGGTCCCGGAGGTGTAGGCGATCAGGTACGGGTGCTCGGCGGGCAGCGGCAGCGGCTCGAGCGAGCCCGGCTGGCGTTCCACGAGCTCGGGCCACGAATCCCGCTCGCGGTCCCAGACGAGCAGCCGCCGGCCGCCGGCTACCTCCTCCACCGTCTCCCGCATCGGGATCCGCTGGCCGCGGCGCAGGGACGCGTCCGCGCAGATGACGACCTTCGCGTCCGAGTCCTCGAGCCGCTGGGCGACCGCCGGGCCGGCGAAGCCCGAGAAGATCGGCACCTGGACGGCGCCGACGTGCGCGCAGGCGTGGGCGGCGACGGCGACGGCGGGGCACATGGGCATGAAGAGCGCGACGCGGTCGCCCGGCTCGACCCCGAGCTCGACGAGCGCCTCCGCGAGTCGGCGGACGGCGTGCGACGCCTCCGCCCACGTCAGCGACGAGCGCCGCCCGTCCTCGAAGAGGCCGACCAGCGCCTCCTCGTCCTGGCGCTCGCGCGCCCACCGGTGGACGCAGCTCTCGGCCGCGTTCAGCTCGGCGCCCACGAACCACCGCGCCCACTCGATCCCGTCGGAGACGTCGAGCACGTCGTCCCAGGGCCGCGAGAGCACGAGGCCGAGGTCGCCGACGAGCTCTTGCCAGAAGCGAGCGGGCTCCTCGACCGAGACGCGGTGGAGGTCGGCGTAGCGCTCGACCCCGAGCCGGCGCATCAGCCGGGTGAGGTTGGCGCTCTCGAGGCGCTCGCGGTCGGGCGTCCAGACCACGTCGGGCACGTGCGCAGCCTAGAAGAAGGGCCCCGGCTGCGGCTCCGGGGCCCTTCTGCGGTAGGTGGGCTCGCCTGGGTGCGAGGCCCGGAACCTTGACTCTGCGGCCCAGCCAGATTCCTTGCGGCCTCCCACCCGGAGGTGGCGTGCCCCCTTCACAACTCGGCCTGGCGTCCGGCCCGTTGCGAGGGTTGGCCGCACTATAGGGGCGACGCGCAGCCTCGTCAAGTACCTCGGTCAAGTGATTCTGAATCCCGCTACTTCACTGGGTTTCCGCGACGGAATAACCCCTTTTGGGGATGGCCGGGCGGGTCACCTTGCGGTTGTGTGAAGTATCGGATTGACTATGGACCCCATGAGCCGCACCCGCACGCAGTCCAGGACCTCCAGCCCCGCCGCGCTCCGGCTCGGCGAGCGGCTGCGCCAGCTGCGCGTGGCTGCCGGCATGACTCAGAGCGAGCTGGCCGGCGAGCGGTTCTCGAAGGAGTACGTCAGCCAGATCGAGCGTGGGAAGACGCGCCCCACCGCCGAGACGGTCGACTGGCTCGCCCGACGGCTGGGCGTCGACCCCGGCTTCCTCTCGGACGGCGTCTCCACGGAGCAGCGCCAGCGCGTCGAGGCCTCGCTCGCGCGGGCCGAGGCGCTGGCCGAGTCAGACCGGTTCGAGGAGGCGATCGGAGCCTACGAGGAGCTTCGCGGCGCCGTCGCGGCGACCGGTTCCACCGAGCTCGAGGTCCGGGCGGCGAACGGCGAGTGGCGCGCGCTCGCCTGGGCCGGCCACGTGCGGAAGTCGCTCGCGCGGCTCGAGCGCGCGCGCCAGCTGACGGAAGGCCCCGGGTTCTCGGACGTCGACCGCGCCGAGGTGCTGTGGCGGATGGGTGCGTCGCGCTACCTGCTCTCGAGCACGACCACGGCGCTCGGGCTGCTGAACCAGGCACTGGAGCTCGCGGAGCGCTCGGGCTACCCGTGCGACCTGCTGAAGGCGAACATCCTCCACTGGCGCTCCCGGTGCTACCGCCGCCAGCGCGACTACGAGGCCGCGAGGGAGGACGTCGAGCTCGCGCTCGAACTCGCGGAGAGCCTGAAGGATCCGCGCACGTCCGGCCACCTCTACTTCCAGGCCTCGCTCCTCGCCGACCGCGCCGGCCACTGGGTGCTCGCGCGCTCCTACGCGGAGAAGGCGAAGGCCTACTACGAGGAGATCTCCGACCGGACGAACGTCGGCAAGCTGCTCAACAACCTCGGCGCCGTCAACTTCCTGCTCGGCCACTCGGACGAGGCCGTCACGTACCTCAAGGATGCGTTCGCGGCCGCTCTCGAGGTCGGCAACGACGCCGACGCGGCCCGCGCGGTCTCCTCGCTCGCGCAGGTCCATCTGCGCAACGGCGAGCTCGACTTCGCCGAGGAGCAGGCGCGGCAGGCGCTGAAGCTGCTCGCCGACCGGGCCGACTACCTCGACGAGATCGGCAGCGCCCAGCTGGTGCTCGGGCGCGCCCTCCTCGAGCAGGGTCGCCTCGACGAGGCGGGGCAGGCCTTCGAGGCCGCCGTCGCGAGCTTCGACCAGCTTTCGTCCGCAAGTCATCGGGCCGCGGCCTGGGTCGCCCAGGGCGACCTCGCGGCGAAGCGCGGGGACGACCGGCGCGCGGCGGGCCTGTACCGCCGGGCCGCCGAGGCCCTTCAGGATGTCCGCTTCTAGAGGAGAGGAGGTGAGCACCTTGCTGAAGATGCGTCTCATTCGGATCGCCCTCATCGCTGCGTCGCTGGCGGCTTTCGCCGGCAAGTTCAGCCCGATCGGCCTCGCCGACGGCGGCCTCTAGAGCGTCGGGCCCCGCACGCGGCGCGCCGTTTCGCGCCGCGTCGCTTCGGGCAAGGCCGCTTGGATGGGCGTCGGACGCAGGCGCCTGAGGCGCGCCCTCGAGGTGACGCGGGTCGCGCGCCGCGCCCACGTCCTTCGAGTGCTGCGCGAGCTTCGGGCCGGACCGGATCGCGAGGCCGCCCCGGAGCGGGCCCGCGAGTTCCGGTCGGCCCTCGAGGAGCTCGGGACGACGTTCGTGAAGCTGGGGCAGATCCTCTCCTCGCGGCCGGATCTGCTCCCCGACGTCTACATCGAGGAGCTGGAGCGGCTGGTCGACGACGTCCCGCCGCTCTCGTTCGACGAGCTCCGGCCGGTGATCGAAGGCGAGGTCGGCGCCGGCACCTTCGCCGAGATCGGGGCGGAGCCGCTGGCGGCCGCGTCGGTCGCCCAGATCCACCCGGCACTGCTCGCTGACGGCCGCGAGGTGGTCGTCAAGGTGCGGCGCCCCGGGATCCAGGAGCAGGTGCGGGTCGACCTCGACCTGCTCCGCTCGGCGGCCGGCCTGGCGGAGGAGCATTCCGAGGCGGCGCGGCTGCTCCAGCTCGAGCCGCTCGTCGACGAGCTCGAGGCGCATCTGAGCGCCGAGCTCGACCTCGTCCAGGAGGCGTCCAACACGGAGCTGATCCGCAGCATCGTGGCCGAGGGCGACCACCTCGTCGTCCCGGAGGTCATCCGCCCCTGGGTGACCGAGCGCGTGCTCGTGCTCGAGCGGATCCACGGGCAGAAGGTGGAGCAGGGGCACGGGCTCGACCGCGAGCGGGCCGCCGAGCTCGCCCAGGCCTTCTTCCACGCGTACGTGCGCCAGGTGACGGTCTGGGGCGTCTACCACGCCGACCCGCATCGGGGAAACGTCTTCCTGACCGACGACGGCCGCCTGGCGCTGCTCGACTTCGGCCTGATCGGCCGGCTGGCGGACGACGTCCGGCGGCGGCTCGCCCTCCTCCTCCTCGCGCTCGCCCAGAACAGGGCCGACGACGTGGCTGACTCCCTGATCTCGCTCTCGCTCGTGCGGGCGGAGGCCGACCCGGCCGGTTTCGTGCACGAGGTCCGCCGCAAGCTTCCCCGTTACCACTGGCGCCCGCTCGCGGGGATCGCGGCGGGGCAGGCCCTCGCCGACCTCCAGCGGCTTGCGCTCCGCTACCGGATCCAGCTGCCGACGAGCTTCGCCCTCGTGGGGAAGACGCTCGCGCAGGCGGACGCGATCGCACGCACGCTCGACCCGGAACTCGACCCCATCGAGCTGATCGAGGAGGACGCACTCGACGTCGTCCTCTCCGAGTTCGGGCGCACCCTGGAGCCGAACCGCCTGCTCGCGGGCCTGTTCATGCAGGCCGAGCCGCTCGCACGCGTGCCGCGTCAGCTGGGGCAGATCGCGACGAAGCTCGACTCGGGGACGCTCAAGATCGGGATCGCGCCGAAGGAGCTCGCCGGGCTCGACCGGGTGCTCCGATCCACGGCCAACCGCCTGGGCGTGGCGCTGGTCGTCGTCGGCCTGCTGGTCTCGTCCGCGCTGATGGCCCGCGTGAACGACGCGGTGGCGCTGGCCGGCTTCGCCGTCTCGGCCGCGATCGCGCTCTACCTCGTCTGGAAGATCCTCCGTACGCCGGGAGAGGTCTAGCCGGGCAGCCCGCCGGCCCCGACTCGCTCGATCACGACCTGGGGGACCCGGGCATAGGGGGAGAGGCGCAGCAGGAAGCGGACGAGCTCCGCGCAGTCCTGCGGCTGGATCATCCGGTCGCCGGGAATGCCGCTCCACTCGGCCATCGGCGTGTCGACGAACGCGGGGCAGACCGCGACGGCGCGGATCCCGTCCCCCTCGAGCTCCGCGTTCAGCGTGCGCGTGAGCGAGATGACGGCGGCCTTGGACGCGCCGTAGGCTGAGAGCCCCGGCGTCGGTAGCGTCCCGGCGATCGACGCGAGGTTGACGATCCAGCCCCGCGACTCCCGCAGCATGGGCAGGCAGAGCTTCGTGACCAGGAAGAGGCCGCGCACGTTGACGCCGAGCTGGAGGTCGAAGTGCTTCGTCGTCAGCTCCTCGACCCGGCCGCCGATCCCGAGCCCGGCCGAGTTGACGAGGACGTCGAGGCTGCCGAAGCGCTCGCGGTGAGCCTCGACGAGGCGCTCGCAGTCGTCCTCGCGGGACACGTCCGCCGCCACCCCGTGCGCGCCGAGCTCCGCAGCGGCGGCGTCGACCTTCTCCGGCCCGCGGGACGAGACGGTCAGCTCGTAGCCGTCCTCCGCGAGCGCGCGGGCGATCGCGAGCCCGATTCCGGAGGAGCCCCCGGTGACCAGCGCGGCCGGCATCGCCGTTGTCTACAGGGACAGGGCCGGGAAGGTCAAGCGCCGAAGGTGTCGAATGCACGGCGAGTCAGGCTTTCCTCTCCCCCTGACAGGCGCGGCGGCCTCCCGGCCGCCGCGACCTATAGTGGGCCGGTGGCCGTGAAGCTGACGGAGCTGACCGGGGCGGGCGGCTGCGCGGCGAAGTACTCCGCCGCCAGGCTCGAGGAGCTCCTGCGGGGATTCGTGCCGCCCGAGGCCGAGGACCTGCTCGTCGGCCTGGCGCCCTCGGACGACGCGGCCGTGTACCGGCTGGACGGCGAGCGGGCGCTGATCTTCACGCTCGACTTCTTCCCGCCCCTCGTCGACGACCCCGCCGACTTCGGCGCGATCGCCGCCGCGAACGCGCTCAACGACGTCTTCGCGATGGGGGGCCGACCGCTCCTCGCGCTCTCGATCGCAGCCTTCCCGGAGGAGCTGCCGCTCGAGACCGTCGCCGCGGTCCTCGCCGCCGCCGACGAGCGGGTGCGCGCCGCGGGGGCGCTCCTCGCGGGCGGCCATACGCTCCGCGACCACGAGCCCAAGTACGGGCTCGCGGTCGTCGGCACGGCTCACCCGGAGGCGATCTGGACGAAGAGCGGCGCCCGGCCCGGAGACGCGCTCTTCCTGACGAAGCCGCTGGGGACGGGACTCGTGCTCCACGGGGCGGCGCGCGGGCTCGTCGACGGCGAGGCGCTCGCCGAGGCGGTCGCCTGGATGCGGACGCTGAACCGGGACGCGGCCGAGGCGCTGCGTCCCTTCGAGCCGGGCGCGGTCACCGACGTCACGGGCTTCGGCCTGCTCGGCCACGCGCACGAGCTCGCCGAGCGCAGCGGCGTGCGCGTGCGGCTCGACGCGACCGCACTGCCGGCCCTGCCCGGCGCGTCCGCGGTCGCCCTTGCCGGCGAGCGGACGGGCGGCGACCGCCGCAACCGGGACTTCGCCGCCGCCCATGTGCGCGTCGAGGGCGTCCCCGAGGCGACGCAGGCGCTCGCCTACGACCCCCAGACCGCCGGCGGCCTCCTCGTCTCCCTGCCCGCCGACAGGGCCGTGACCATCCTGGCCGCGTTCGCGGACCGGGGGCTCTTCCTCGCGCGGATCGGGCTGGTCGAGTCTGGCGAGGGCGTGGTCCTGGGAGGCGCGTGACGACGTTCCGGCGGCTGGCTGGTGCGGCGGCGGTGGCTCTCTATGCGATCATCGTCTCCGGCGCGACCGTCCGGCTGACGTCGTCCGGGCTCGCCTGCGAGTCATGGCCCGGTTGCGAGCCCGGCTCCTTCTTCCCGGCGACGAGCCACCACGGCTTCGTCGAGTTCGGGAACCGGATCGTCAGCCTGTTCCCGATCGGCCTCACGGTCGCGACCTGGTGGGCCGGGCGCCGGGCCCGGGCCCCGCGCTGGGTCGTCCGGCTCGCGGGCGTGACCTTCCTGGGGACGATCGCCCAGGCTCCGCTCGGCTTCCTCACGATCCTGAGCGACCTCCACCCGCTGATGGTGATGACGCACTTCCTGCTGGCGCTGGCGGTGCTCGCGGGAGGTCTCGCCGTCGCGGTGGAGGCCTGGCGGCTCGACCGCGGTGCCGCGGAGCCGCTCGCGAGTCCGCTCGTCAGGCGCGGCGGGCTCCTGCTGGTGGCCGCCGCGCTCGCGCTCGTCGTCACGGGCGCGTTCGCCACGGCCGCGGGCCCGCACCCCGGCGGGTCCGACGTCTCGCGGCTGGGGACCCTCGTCGACGCGGTCTACGTCCACGTGCGCGCCAGCGCCGTCTACGGGATCGGGCTGCTCCTGCTCGTCGCGTACCTCGTCCGACGAGGCGGCCGCGCGGCGTCGCTCTCCCTCGTCCTGCTGGCGGTCGTCGTCGCGCAGATGGTCGTCGGCGAGACCCAGTGGCGGACGCAGCTTCCCTGGGGTCTCGTCCTCGTCCACGTAAGCCTCGCCGCTGCGATCTGGGGCCTGACCGTCCTGCTGGTCTACGTCCTCTGGAGGCCGCCCGCGGGGCTCGCGGCGGCCCCTACTAGACTGTTCAAATGGCGGACGAGCTCCGCATCGGCGAGCGCCCGTCGCTCGAGCGCCCCGTCCTGATCACCGCCTTCCGCGGGTGGAACGACGGCGGCCAGGGCGCCTCCCTCGCGGGCGCGTACCTCGCCCGCCTCTGGGAGGCGGAGCAGTTCGCGGAGATCGACCCGGAGGGGTTCTTCGACTTCCAGGCGACGAGGCCGATGGTCAGCCTCGCGGACGGCGTGACGCGCAAGCTCGAATGGCCAGAGAATCTCTTCTTCCGCTCCCGGATCCCGGACTCCGATCGCGACGCCGTCCTCCTGCTCGGCGTCGAGCCGAACGTGCGCTGGCGCACCTTCTCCCGGCTCGTCGTCGACCTCTCCGCGGCGCTGGGCGTCGAGCTCGTCGTCACGCTCGGCGCGTTGCTCGCCGACGTCCCACACACTCGCCCGGCGCCCGTGACGGGCAGCGCCAGCGACCCGGACCTCGTCGAGCGCCTAGGCCTCCAGGTCTCGCGCTACGAGGGGCCGACGGGAATCGTCGGCGTGCTCCACGATGCTTTCCGGACGGCCGGCGTCCCGTCCGTGAGCCTCTGGGCGGCCGTCCCGCACTACGTCTCGCTCGCCCCGAGCCCGAAGGCGGCGCTCGCCCTCTGCGAGCGGCTCGGCGGCGTCCTCGGCGCTCCCATCGACACGGCGGAGCTGACGGAGGCCGCGGAGAGCTACCAGCGGCAGGTCACGGAGGCAGTCTCGACGGACGACGAGACCGCCGCCTACGTCGAGGAACTCGAGCAGCGCGCCGACGAGCTCGACGAGGAGTCGCTCCCGTCCGGCGAGAGCCTGGCCGCCGAGCTGACGCGCTTCCTGCGCGAGCGCGAGTCGGGCAACGGCGGCGACGCCGCCCGCGGACAGTAGCCGCTACGACCCGGGGGCCGGCTCGGCGGTCGCCTTCCGGCGCCGCTGGCGCTTCGGCTTGGCCTCGCCCTCGGAAACCGCCTGATTGACTGCGGCCTCGGCGGCAGGCGCCGCGCCCGCCTTCTTGCGCTTCCGGCGCCGCCTGCGCCTGCCGCCTCCATGCGGCTTCGGGGCGGGCAGGTTCTCGGCGAGCGCGCCCGCGACCTCCGAGAGCGGCGCGATCCGCTCGCGCGCGGCCTCGATCACCTGGTTCGCGCGGGGCGTGTAGCCCTCGACCGACGCGAGCAGCGCCACGCCGACGTGGGGCGGCTGCTCGAGCGCCGCGCTGACGAGCTTGCCGACGTTCTCCTCGTGCCGGTGGCCGCGCGAGTTCGCCGCGGCGCCGAGCAGGCGCTTCGCCTCGGGAAAGTCCGCGCTCGCCCGGCGGTCCTGCGCCTTCCGGCTCGCGCGGGCGAGGCGCCACGTCCAGCGGGCGAGGATCTGCTCGGGCGCGTCCGGCTTCTCCTCCGCGATCGCCCGCAGCAGGACGCGGATGCCCGCGAGCCGATCCTTCTCCCAGGTCGGGGCCTGCGTCACCAGCGTGACGAGATCGTCGAACTCGGCCCGCTCGACCGGTGTCGAGGCACGGTCGGCGAGCGCCATCATGCGCAGGCGCCGGTTGGGATTCTCCGCGGCGCAGGTGAACAGGAACCGGTCGAGCGCACCCTTCGTCGTGCGCCCCTCCGTCAGCTTCCGCACGAAGTCGGCGCGCTCCTCGAACTTGATCTGGCGGCCGGCGATCGTCGCCCAGAACTGCTGCTCCTCGTCGTCGAGATAGCGCGGGTCGACGCGCTGCCAATCCCGCTGGATCACGGCCAGCCGGCGGCGCACGTCCGGCGTCACGGGGACGAGCCAGGGCGCCGGCGAGAGCTTGCGCCGGGCGCGGCGCTGCTGCCGCCGGCGCGGTGCCGGGGTGACCCGCGCGCCCTCGCGGTAGAAGTCCGCGTCGAGCAGCGAGTGGAGCGTGATCACGCGCTCGTTGTGCGTCGCGCTCTTCGGGACGAAGTCGACGACGATCCCCGCCTCCTTGCGCGCGTGCATCCGCATGATCCGGCCGATGCGCTGCTGGTAGACGCGCCGCGACGCCGTCGGCGCCAGGTGCATGCACACCGTCGCGCGCGGTGAGTTCCAGCCCTCCGCCAGCAGCATCGCGTTGATC
>JACVRU010000061.1 GCA_014534295.1 Thermoleophilia bacterium
ACCACGACTCGCGCAACGTCGGCTACGTCCACTTCGAGGAACTCTTCGGCGACCGGAACTCGGTGCTGATGCTGAACGGCGTCACGATCGTCGCCGTCGACTCGACCGAGCCGGACCTCGACCACGGCCAGATCGGCCGGGGACGTTACCCGTGGATCGCGGAGCAGTTCGCAGCGCCCGCGGACCTCCGCGTCTTCGTCCTCCACCACCACCTGCTGCCGGTGCCGGGAACGGGCCGCGAGCGGAACGTCGTCTACGACGCCGGCGACGCGCTCGAGTCGCTACAACGCGCGGGCGTCAACCTCGTTCTCTCGGGCCACAAGCACGTCCCTTATGCGTGGCGGCTCGAGAACCTGTTCGTCGTCAACGCCGGGACGGTCTCCTCGCTGCGTCTCAGGGGCCACACGCGACCCTGCTACAACGTGATCGAGGTCAGCGGCGGGCACGTGGACGTGTGGCGCCGATACCCGTTCCACGGGCAGGAGCGGATCATCCAGTTCTCGGTCGAGACGCTCGAGTTCGAGAAGTACACGGCGCGGATCGAGGACGAGGTCACGACGAGGTCTTCCTGATGGGCCGGGCGGTGGCGGTGATCGACGGCGAGCACTACGCGCCGGTGGTCCGCGACGCGCTCGCCGAGGTCGAGCACGAGGTCGTGGCGGCGGTGCTCGCCGGCGGCACGGAGAAGCTCGTGGGCGGCGAGGACTACGGCGTGCCCCTCCACGACGACCTCGAGCGGGCGCTCGCCGAGCACGCGCCCGACGTCGTGCTCGACCTGTCCGACGAGCCGGTGCTCTCGCCGAGGCAGCGGCTGCTGCTCGCCAGCCGCGCGCTCGCCCGCGGCGTCGCGTACGAGGGCCCGGACTTCCGCTTCGAGCCGCCGGCCTACGCGCCCTTCGGGCTGCCGTCGCTGGCCGTGATCGGGACGGGGAAGCGCGTCGGCAAGACCGCGGTCACGGGCCACGTCGCCCGGCTGCTCGCCCGTGACCGCGACGTCGTCGTGGTCGCGATGGGGCGAGGCGGGCCGGCCGAGCCCGAGCTGATCGAGAGCCCGCCGGGAGTGGACGATCTCGTCCGCCTCGCCAGGGCGGGCCGCCACGCGGCCTCCGACCACCTCGAGACGGCGGCGCTGGCACGCGTCGTCACCGTCGGCTGCCGGCGCTGCGGCGGCGGCCTCGCGGGGATGCCGGGCCCGTCGAACGTCCTCGCGGGCGCGGAGCTCGCCGCAGGCCGGAATCCGGAGCTGGTCGTCTTCGACGGCAGCGGGGCCGCCATCCCGCCCGTCGACGTCGACGCGCGCGTGCTCGTCGCGCATGACGTCGCCTCCGGGCTGAACCCGTACCGCGTGCTCGTCTCCGACCTCGTGCTGACGATGTCGGACGACGTGGCCGTCGGCGCCGCGCGACTCACGGATGCGCCCGTGCTCCGCTTCGACTTGCGGCTGCGGCCGACGGAGCCGCTCGCGGGCCGGCACACCGCGGTCTTCACGACCGGCCCGGCGCCCGTCGACCACCTCGACGCCGAGCTCGTGCTCGTCTCCCGCAACCTGGCGCGCCGCGACGCCCTCCGGGCGGAACTCGAGGGCCTCGAGGCCGACGTGTTCCTCGTCGAGATCAAGGCCGCCGCCGTCGACGTAGTCGTGGAGGCGGCGCTCGAGCGTGGCGCGGCGGTCGTCCTGGCCGACAACGAGGTGGTCGCCGACGGTCTCGACGAGGCGCTGCTCTCGCTCGCCCCGGCGCGGGTGCGGGCGTGACGGAGCCGCGCCGCCGGCTGCCGTTCGGCTCCGAGGACGAGCTGCCCTACTCCAAGGGCGTGATGGCGCGCTCGCTGATGGCGACCGGGGTGCCGGCGATGTGGGCGTACGAGCTCGCCTCGCGCATCGAGCGCGATCTCCGGGAGCGCGGTGCCCAGGCGATCGACCACGAGCGGCTGCGCGGGCTCGCGGGGGAGGTGCTCGGCGAGGAGGAGGGGGAGCGCACGGCTCGGCGGCTGCTCCGGTTCGAGCGGCTCCGCCAGCTCGACCTGCCGGTCGTGATCCTCGTCGGCGGCGCGACCGGCACCGGCAAGTCCACGGTCGCGACCGAGGTCGCGCACCGCCTCGGGATCACGCGCGTCACGAGCACCGACTTCATCCGCCAGACCCTGCGCGGATTCTTCTCGCAGGAGTTCATGCCCTCCGTCCATCACTCGAGCTTCGAGGCGGGGGAGGGGCTGCCGGCCGCCGAGCGCGAGGCCGGCGACCCGCTGCTGCTCGGCTTCATCGACCAGACGCGGCATGTGCTCGTCGGCGTCAACGCCTCGATCGACCGGGCGCTCCAGGAGGGCTGGTCGATGGTGCTCGAGGGCGTCCACCTGGTGCCCGGGATGGTGCCCGACCGGCTTCCGCACGCCCTCCTCGTCCACGTCGTGATGTCGATCGAGCCCGAGGAGGTGCACGCCTCGCACTTCGCGATCCGCGACAGCATGTCCGGCGGTAGCCGGCCGCACGACAAGTACCTGGAGCGGCTCGCGGACATCCGGCACATCCAGGACTTCATCGTCGAGGAAGCGCGGAAGGTGGGCATCCGGGTGATCGAGAACCGCGGCGTGGAGGGCGCCATCGGCGAGCTGATGGAGATCGTCCTCGACCGCGTCGACGAGCTCCAGCCGGTCCCATGAGCGAGCAGGAACAGCCTCACGCCGTCTGCATGTGCGCGTTCTACTCGCGCACGACCGAGCGGGCCGCGCTCGCAGCCGCCCGCTGGCTCGGCCGCGCCGACCAGGAGAGCGCGGAGGAGGCGGCGGTGTCGGGCATGGCCGGGACGCTGGCCGCGTTCCCGATCGACGGCCGGATCGTGATCGGCCTGGACGACGGGCCGCTCGCGCCCGGGCAGCGGATCGGCGCCGACGGCGAGAGCGTCGACCTCGCGCTCGACCCTCTCGAGGGCCGTGGCGTCGTCGCCCGGGGCGGCAACGGCGCGATGTCGATGATCGCAGTCGGCGAGCCCGGCTCGCTGCGCTCGCTCCCGCAGATGTACATGCGCAAGCTCGCCGTCGGCCCGCGGGCGCGCGGCCAGATCGACCTGCGCCGTCCCGTGGGCGACAACGTCCGCGCGATCGCGGAGGCCTTCGGCCGCACGGTCAACGACATCACCACGATCGTGCTCGACCGCCCGCGCCACCACGACCTGATCGCGGACCTCCGCGAGACCGGCGCCCGGATCAAGCTGATCCAGGACGGGGACGTGACCGCGTCGATCACGGCCGCCGTGCGGGGCACGAACGACCACCTCGCGATCGGGATCGGCGGTACACGGCAAGCCGTCCTCTCGGCGGCGGCGCTCCGCTGCCTGGGCGGCGACATGCAGGCGCAACTCTGGCCGACGTCGCGGCGGGAGATCGAGGCGGCGGGGGAGGCGGGGATCGAAGACGTCGAGCACGTGTTCACGACGGAGGAGCTCGCCGGCGGCGAGCTGATCGTCGTCGCCACGGGGGTCTCGAACGGCGACCTGCTCCGCGGCGTGCGCTTCTACGCCGACTCGGCGCGGACGCACTCGCTCGTCATGTGCACGCGCTGCAACTGGGTGCGCTTCGTCGACGCCCTGCACTTCTTCTCCCGGGAGCGGCGCGAGGAGGTGCGGCTGCTCTCGACCTGAGCAGCGGGCTATCCTGGCATCGTGCCCACGCGAGACGAGGTGATGGAGGCGCTGCGGGAGGTCGAGGACCCGGAGCTCGGCATGGACATCGTCGAGCTCGGGCTGCTCTACGACGTGGCGATCGACGACTCCAAGGTCACGGTCACGCACAGCCTCACGTCGATGGGCTGCCCCGCCGGCCCCATGATCCAGGAGGGCATCCACGACGCCGTGCAGAGCGTTCCGGGCGTCGAGGCGGTCGACGTCGAGCTGACCTGGGACCCGCCGTGGACGCCCGAGCTGATGTCCGAGGACGCCAAGTTCATCCTCGGCTTCGGCTAACGCCGAGAGATCCGGCGCCTTCGGCGCCATGACGATCCTTCTGCGGTAGAGCGGTCTCCGAGCGTGCCGTGGTGTGCCGCCGCCGAACACGCCGCCGGCGGCGGCGAGTACTCACCCTGCGCCGCGGCAGCGCACAGCGTGCGCGTAAGTGCGGAGCTCGCACGGCTCACCCGACCAGCCGCGAAAGGACGTTCGCGCGTGCGGCTCGGCCACGGCTGGGCCGGAGCGCAGGTAGACGCAGCAGGGCTTCCCGTAGCGGAGCAGTCTGGCCGCGCGCACGCCCGGGACCGAGGTCGCCGAGTACACGATCGCGGCGGCGCCGACGAAGGTCGGCTCCGGGCCGGCGAGGTCGATCTCGGCGATGCCGCCCACGACCCGCACGCGGTCGGCCCGCGATCCCGGCGGCAGCGTGTCGGAGAACCCGCGGGCACGCTCGGCGGGCGCCGGCCCGACCATCAGCTCGAGCACGGCCTGCCGCACGGCCGACATCGTCCCGCGTCTCTGGCGCTCGACCGGCATCAGCACCGGCGCGCGCTGCCCGTGCGGCCCCTCGGGCCCGAGCCGCTGCGGTAGGTAGATCGTCAGCCGCTCGCGGTCGCCGCCGCAGCAGGCGAGGCAGAGCAGCACGGCCAGGGGCGCGAGGCGGGGCATCGCACCCCTGTTTCACCGTCACCAGTCGTCGTCGTTCCGGGGCGGCACCTTGGGCCACTCCCGTCGCATCACGCTGCGGTAGCGCGAGATCCCGCGCGCGAGGCTCGCGACCACGATCACGCCGGCGACGACGAGGAGGACGACGGCGAGCGTCGTCATCGGATCGCCAGCACGATCTTGCCCATCTGCCGGCCCGCCTCGATGCGGTCGTGTGCCCCGCGGATCTCCGCCAACGGGAGCACAGCGTCGATCACGGGCCGCGCGCGGCCGCTCTTCACGAGCTCGTACGCGCCCTCGAAGTCCTCGCGTGTCCCCATCGTCGACCCGTGGACGGTGAGCTGCTTCCACCAGATCCGGTGGAGGTTCGCGGGCGGGTTCGGGCCCGTGGTCGCCCCGCAGACGACGACGCGGGCGCCGGGCCGCGCGGCTCCGAGGCTCGCCGCCCAGGTCGCCTCCCCGACCGTCTCGACGACCACGTCGGCTCCGCCGGCCTCCTTCACTGCCGCCACCACGTCCCCGGTGGCGTGGTTGGCGACCAGGTCGGCCCCGAGCTCCGCGGCGCGCGCGAGCTTCTCGTCGCTGGAGGAGGTGGCGACGACGCGGGCTCCGAGCGCCTTCGCGATCGAGAGCGCGGCCGTGGCGACGCCGCCGCCGATCCCCCAGACCAGCACGAGCTCGCCCTCGCGCAGGTCGGCCTTCGTGACCAGCATCCGGTACGCCGTCTCGAAGACGAGGGGGAAGGCCGCGGCCTCCTCGAAGGAGAGGTCGTCCGGCAGGGGGTAGACGCTCTCGGCCGGCACCGCAACGAGCTCGGCGTGCGTGCCGTCGGTGTGCTCGCCGAGCACGGTGATCCGGCCGTCGCCGTGGTCGAGGCCAGGGTTGATCACTACTCGCTCGCCCGTGTCCGTGCGGATGCCGGCGCCGTCCGCGCCGAGGATGCGCGGCTTCGGGACGGAGGGCAAGCCCTTGCGCACCCAGACGTCGAGATGGTTCAGAGAGGCGGCGTGGAGCTCGACGAGAACCTCGCCGTGGCGCGGCTGCGGATCGGGCGCCTCCTCGTAGCGGAGCACCTCCGGCCCGCCGTCCTCGTGGATACGAACGGCCTTCACGGGCAGAATCCTCGCATGACCCGGGGTGAGCTCGAACGACTCGCCGACGGCCTGGGCCTCGACGTCGTCGGTGCCGCCCCGGCCGGCCCCTACGAGGCGACGGAGCGCCACATCGCCGAGCGGAGGGCGCGCGGCTTGTTCGCGGACATGAAGTTCACGATGGCCCAGCCCGAGGTCTCCTGCCATCCCGAGCGGCTCTTCCCCGGGGCGCGCACCGTCGTCTCCGCGGCGCTCTGCTACTACGTGCCCGGCGGCGAGCCGGCTCCGGGCCGGGGGCGCCTCGCCCGCTACACGTGGTCGGACCGCTACGCCGAGCTGCGCGAGCGGCTGGACGAACTCGGCGGCCGTCTGGGCGGCGAGTACCGCGTGCTCGTGGACGCGAACCAGCACGTCGACCGGGAGGCGGCGGCCCGCGCGGGCGTCGGCTTCTACGGGAAGAACACGCTCCTGATCACGCGCACGCAGGGCTCCTGGGTGGTGCTCGGGGCACTCGTCACCGAGGCCGAGGTCGAGGCGACCGCGCCGCTGGAGCTGGACTGCGGCAGCTGCCGGCTCTGCATCGACGCCTGCCCCACCGGCGCGCTCGACGAGGCGGGCACGCTCGACTCGACGCGCTGCCTCTCCTACTGGACTCAGGCGCCGGGGTCGATCCCCGAGGAGTACCGTGCCGAGCTCGGTGCGCAGGTGTACGGCTGCGACATCTGCCAGGACGTCTGCCCCTGGAACCGCGGCGTCGAGAAGCGCCGGGCGTCGGAGGAGCTGCCGGCGGGCGCGGAGCCCACCGTCGACCTGGTGGAGTGGCTCCGGGCCGACGGGGCCGAGCTCGTCCGGCGCTACGACCGGCTCTACGTGCCGAAGAACGACCCCCGCTACCTCCGCCGGAACGCGCTCGTCGCCCTCGGCAACACCGGCGGGCCCGAGCACCGGGGCGCGGTGGCCCCGTACGCCGACGATCCCGACCCGATGCTCCGCGAGCACGCCGCCTGGGCGCTCGCCCGGATCGAGGAGCGCGCCGGCTGACGCGGCTGCTCCAGCGGGACGTCGAGCGCTGGATCGCCCTCGTCCGGCTGCTCGCGGTGCCGTTCGCGCTGATCCAAGTCGCGTTCGCGGCGGAGTATCCGCCGGGTTACGCGCGCTACGCGTGGTTGACGGCCGCCGTGTTCACTCTCGGCGCGGTCGTGATCTTCGCGCTCGCGCGCCGGGAGCTCGGCCCTCGGGCCCAGACGGCCCTCGGAGCGGCCGCGCTCGCCTTCGACACGATCCTCGTCTCCTCGTTCATCCTCGTCTTCCACTTCCAGCAGGGGACGCCGGTCGGGCGGCTGCTGCTGATCGTGATCGTCGAGGCGGCGATCCGCTACGGCATCGCCGGCGCCGCCGCGCTCGCCGTCGGCGTCACCCCGGTCCAGGCGGTCTTCGAGCACCTGATCACCCGCAACGTCTACGACCGCCCGTACGACGTCACCAACGTCACGTTCCAGCTCGGCGTCGGCGTGCTGATGGCGCTGATCGCCGGCTGGCTCGTGCGGCGGCTGGCCGCCCAGACGGAGGTGGCGGGGGCGCGGGCCGAGGAAGCGGAGCGGCTGCGGGACGAGCTCGGGCGGCGGGTCGACCTGCTCGAGGCGGCGAACCGCTGTGCCCGCGCGCTCGGCTCCTCGCTCGACCTCGACCAGGCCTTTGGCGCGTTCATCCGGGAGCTGCGCGGGCTCGTCCCGTTCGAGCGAATGGCGATCGTCCTCGCGGAGGACGGCGCCGGCCAGGTCATGGCCGCCGCCGGAGCCGGGGCCGAGACGACCTTCCCGCCCGGCTCGGCGCGCCCGGTCGAGGGCTCGGTCCTGGAGGAGGTGCTCCAAGGGCACCTGGTCTACCGCGAGGACATGTCCGACCGCCTCTACTCCGAGGAGAGCGACCTGATCGGGCTGGGGCTCCGGTGCCGCCTCGCGGCGCCGCTCCTGCTCGGTCCGCGCGCGATCGGGATGCTCTCGGTGATCCGGGGCCGGCCCGCCTCGTTCTCCGCGGAGGAGATCGAGCTCGTCAACCTGCTGGGCCGCCTCGTGGCGACCGCGGTTCAGAACATCCGCTCGTACGATGCCGAGCGCCGCACGGTCGAGGAGCTCAGGCGCCTCTCGGCCCTCCGGGCCGACTTCGTCTCGCTCGTGTCGCACGAGCTCCGGAGCCCGATGGCGGCGGTGATCGGCTCGGCGACGACCCTCCAGCAGCGCTGGCGGGAGCTACGGCCGGAGCAGCGCGACTCCTTCCTCGAGCTGATCGCCGGCGAGACGACGCGGCTGGCGCAGCTCGTCGGCGACGTCCTCGACACGTCGCGGATCGAGGCCGGCACGTTCAGCTACGCCTTCGGGGACGTCGACGTGGGCCGGCTCGTCCAGGACGCCGTCGCCGCGGCTGACCTCGCCCAGGACGAGGTCGGAGTCGTCGCCGCGATCCGCGGGCCGCTGCCCCAGGTGCGCGGCGACGGCGAGCGGCTGCGGCAGGTGCTCGGCAACCTCGTCGAGAACGCCGTGAAGTACTCGCCGGCGGGCGCGGAGGTGCGCGTGGCCGCCTACGCGCACGGCGAGCGGGTCTTCGTGGACGTGACCGACCGCGGCCCGGGCATCGCCGCGGAGCACCAGACGCTGATCTTCGAGAAGTTCGGCCGCGCGACGGCGGACGGCGCGGGCAAGCCGGGCACGGGCCTCGGACTCTTCATCGCCCGCTCGATCGCCGAGGCCCACGGCGGCACGCTGGAGGTCCACTCCGCGACGGAGCGCGGGGCGACCTTCACGCTCGCGCTGCCGGCGAAGCCGTAGCGGCTTCGCGGAGCTCCCGCAGGAGCTCGGCCGCCCGACCGGAGACGCGGCGACGCAGGTCGTCCGGCTCGAGCACGACCGCCTCGCCCCGATGCGAGAAGACCTCGCCGACCAGCCATTCGTCGCTGCCGACCCGGGTCTCGGCGAGTGCCGCGCCGTCGGCGAGCCGCCTCGCGCCGCCGCGCTCGAGCCGCCAGCGGGCGACGGCTGGGGAGAACCAGAGCAGCGCCGTCCGCGCGTCCTGGAGGCCCCGCGGTTCGAAGCCGGGGCGCGCCTCGAAGCGCTCGCGCTGGATCTTCGCGCTCTGCATGCGGTCGAGCCGGAAGCTGCGCTCGCCGTCGCGCGTGCGGTCCCACGAGTGCACGTACCACCAGGGGAGCTTGCGCTCGAGCGAGTAGGCCTCGATCACATGGGTCGTCGGCTCGGCGTCCTCCTCCTTGAGGTAGACGATCTCGACGAGCCGCCGCTCCCGGCTGGCGCGCGCGAGGACGCCGACGAGGTCCTCGGCCTCGGTCTCCGCCTGCGCCGCGGGTGCGAGCCCGACCTCGAACTGGCCGAACGTCTCCTCGAGCTTCTTGCGCACCCGATCGAGCGGCGTGTGCGCGTCCGCGGCGATCATCGGCCCGACGAACTCGAGCGCGAGCCGGATCGCGCGCGCCTCGAGCGGCGTCAGGCGCGGGGCCGCCCGGAACGTGTCCCCGTAGAGCTCCTTGTCGACGTGGACCTCGTCGCCGCGGAGCTCGGCGTAGACCGTGTAGCAGCCGCCGCCGAAGTTGACGAGGTTGAGCAGCGAAAGGTGCTCCTCGAGCTGGTCCGGCGGGATGCCGAAGCGCTCGCTCAACTCGGCCGCCGGGATCAGCGCCTCCCGGTCGTCCCCGCAGGCCGCCAGCAGATGCGCCAGCAGCGCCTGCAAGACGGCGAAACGCTCGGGCGCAACGGGCCCGGCCGGCCGCTCGCCCCCCTCCCCGCTCGTGTCGGCCGCGCTCTCTCGCGCCGGGGCCGGCGGCGCGCCCTTGTGGGCGTCCCTGATCGTGCGCAGCGCGGCGGCGACCTCGCGTCGCAGGGCCGGCGGCTCGAGCGGGACGGCGCGGCCGTCCTGCCTCAGGATCCAGGAGGCGAGCATGGGCAGCGACGCGTACTCGGTGACGAAGACGTCGCCCTCGAGCCGGCCCCGGTCGCCGTAGAGCCGCTCCACCCACCAGGCGGTCGCGGGCGCGACGCGGATCCGGGCCTCCCCTGCCGGCTCGCCGACCTGCCAGCTCGGCCGTCCTCGGTACTCGTCGACGTCGAAGTCGGCGGGGATGCGGAAGTCGCGCTCCCGGCGGGTGGAGAAGCGGATCTCGCCACGCACGCGGGAGACGCGGAACATCTTCCGGCGCTCGTCGTCGAGATCCTGGCCGACGAAGTACCAGGCCCCGTTGTCGAAGAAGAGGCCGTACGGGTTGACGGCCCGCTCCCGCTCCTCGTCGCGCGCGGGCGTCCAG
>JACVRU010000052.1 GCA_014534295.1 Thermoleophilia bacterium
GCTCGGCGCCGTCGAGCTGCCGCAGGAGGCGTTCCTCGCCGTCCTCAACATCGGCGACGGGGGCAGGAAGTGAGCGGCGTGCGCCACCTCTACGTCCACTTGCCCTTCTGCGCGCACCGCTGCGGCTACTGCGACTTCGTCACGCTCGTCGGGGGCGACCGGGAGCAACACGCGCGCTACGTCGACGCGCTCCTCGCCGAGCTCGAGCTCGAGCGCGGGCTGCTCGCGGGGAAGCTCGAGACGGTCTTCCTGGGCGGCGGTACGCCGACCTTCACCGCGCCGGGCGAGCTCGAACGCCTGCTCGCCGCCCTGCCGCCCGCGGCCGAGGTGACGGTGGAGGCGAACCCCGAGACGGTCACGGCCGAGATGGCACGGCTTCTGTCACGAAACGGTGTCAATCGAGTGTCGATCGGCGCGCAGAGCTTCCACATGCCCCTCCTGGAGGTGCTCGAGCGCCGCGCGCGCCCCGACGACGTCCGTCGCGCCTTCCACCATCTCAGGGATGCCGGTCTCGACAACCTCTCGCTCGACCTTCTCTACGGGATCCCCGGCCAGAGCCCCGCCGACCTCGAGCGCGACCTGGAGGACGCCCTCGCCCTCGGCCCGGAGCACCTGTCCTGCTACGAGCTCGAGGCCAAGCCCGGGACGCGCTTCGCACATACCCACGGGGATGAGCTCGCCCGACAGAGCGAGGCGATGGAGGGCTACTTCGAGCGCGTCGTCGCGGTCCTGACCGCGGCCGGATACCGCTGGTACGAGACGGCGAACTTCTGCCGCCGCCCGGAGGTCGCCGGAGGGCGCGACCTGCGCGCCCGCCACAACCTCGGCTACTGGCTCGGCCGGGACTACCTCGGCCTCGGGATCGGGGCGGTGTCGACCGTCGCCGGCCGGCGCTGGCGGAACACGCCCAAGCTCGCCGCGTACCTCGGCGCAGCCGGGCGCGGCGAAGCGCCCGCACGGGCGCTCGAGCCGCTCGACGAGGACGTGCAGGGCCGCGAGCGACTCCTGCTCGGGCTGCGGCTCGACGAGCCCCTGCCGCTCGCCGGGGTCGAGTCGGCGCTCGATCCCTCCGCGCTCGCGCGGCTGGAGCGGCTGGGCCTGGCCGAGCGGCTTGAAACGGGGCTGACGCTGACCGAGCGGGGCCGGTTCCTCGGCGGGGCGGTCACGGCCGAGCTGCTCGCGTAAGGGTCGGGCCGCGGTCTACAATCGGGCGGAAGGAAAAACTCCTGCAAACGATGCAGATCGAGCTCACACAGCGACAGCGCGACCTCCTGCGGGAGGTCGTCGAAGCCTACGTGCGCAGGCGGCAGCCGGTCGGCTCCAAGCGGCTGGTCGAGAACTCCGGCCTGGCGCTGTCCCCCTCGACCGTCCGGGCGGAGCTCGCCACGCTCGAGTCGCTCGGCTACCTGACGCACCCGCACACGTCGGCCGGGCGCGTGCCGACCGAGCGCGGCTACCGGCTCTACGCGGAGGGCGAGCTCGACCGCCTCGACTCCCGGCCGGACTCGTTCCCGCTCGAGCTCGCCGCGGCTGCGAGCGAGGTCGAGGACGCCCTACGGGCGACGACCGAGACGCTGAGCGCGGCAACGCGGCTGCTGGCGCTCGTCTCGGCGCCTCCGCTCGAGACCGCGACCGTCCGGCACGTGGAGGTGCTCCTGCTGCAGCCCCCGGTCGTGATGGTGGTCGTGATCACGTCCGCGGGTGGCGTCAACAAGGGGACGTTCGCGTTCGACGAGCCGGTCGACCCCGGGCTGGTCGACTGGGCGCGCGCCTACCTGGCGGAGCAGGTCTCCGGTCTGCAGCTCGGCATGAGCGCCCTGCGCCAGCGTCTGGAGGACCCCGGGCTCGCGCCGCGCGAGCGCGAGTTCCTCAAGGTGCTCGGGCCGGCGTTCACGGAGGTCGATCGCCGCGACGAGCAGCGGCTCTTCGTGGGGGGTGCCGCGAGCCTCCTCGGCGAGGCCCGCGAGGACGAGCTCGAAGCGTGCCACCGGCTGCTCGAGGCGCTGGAGGAGCGGGCGACGATGCTCGGCCTGCTCGGGGCGCCGCTCGAGCCCCGGCGCGCTTTCGTCCGCGTCGGACGGGATCTGGAGCCCGCGCTCCGCGACGTGGCGCTCGTCGGCTCCACGTACGGGCTCCTCCACCGGACGCTCGGAGCCGTCAGCCTGCTCGGCCCGGTGCGGATGGACTACACGACTGCGATCCGGTCGGTCCGCTCCGCCGCCCACGAGCTGTCGCGCTTCGTCGAAGACGTCTACGCCGAGAACTAGTGAAACGAGTGAGCTAGTGGCGACGACCGAACGCGACTACTACGAGCTCCTCGGCATCGCGCGCACGGCCACGGAGCAGGAGGTGAAGCGCGCGTTCCGCAGGCTTGCGCGCGAGCTCCATCCCGACGTGAGCGAGCTGCCCGACGCGGAGGAGCGCTTCCGCCAGGTGGCCGAGGCGTACGAGGTGCTCTCGAACCCGGAGCGCCGAGAGCTCTACGACCGGCTCGGCCATGCCGGGCTGAGGAGCGGCGGCTTTCAGCCGGGCCACTTCGACTTCGGCAGCCTGTCGGACCTCTTCGCCGCGTTCTTCGGGGACGACCTGTTCGCCGGTGCGAGGGCCCGGAGCGGCCGCGGCGCCGACGTGGCCGCGGAGGTGGCGATCGAGCTCGAGGAGGCCGCGCGCGGAGCGACGGTGCGCGTCCCGTTCGAGGTGGCCGCCCCATGCGACCGCTGCGACGGCGCGGGGGCCGAGCCGGGTGCCACGGTCTCGACCTGCGACCTCTGCAACGGCGTCGGCCACGTGCAGCACGTCTCGCGCAGCGTCTTCGGCGAGTTCGTCCGCAGTCAGCGCTGCCCGCGCTGCGACGGCGCCGGGCGGCTGGTCAGCGAGCGCTGCGCGCAGTGCCGGGGAAGCGGGCGCGTCGTCCAGGACCGGTCGCTCGACGTCGAGGTGCCGCCGGGGATCCACGACGGCCAGCGGATCCGGATCACGGGGGAGGGCCACGCCGGCGTGCTCGGCGGCCGGGCCGGGGACTTCTACGTCCGCGTCCGCGTCCGCCAGAACCCGCGCTTCGTCCGCGACGGCAACGACCTGCTGGCGACCGTCGACCTGACCATGACGCAGGCGGCGCTCGGCGCGACCCTGACGCTGCCGACGATCGACGGCGAGGAGGAGGTCGAGTTCCCGCCGGGGACGCAGCCGGGCGCGATCGTGGTCCTCCGCGGCAAGGGAATGCCCGTCCTCCAGGGGCGCGGCCGGGGCGACCACCGGCTGCTCGTCAACGTGCTCCTCCCGGAGACGCTGGACGAGGAGCAGCGGGAGCTGCTCGAAGAGTTCCAGCGGCTCGAGCGGGAGCGCACGTACGGCCGCGACCAGGGCCTGTTCGAGAAGCTCAAGAGCGCGTTCCGCTGAAGCGCGTCTCGGTGAGCGTCGCGCCGGCCCGGGCCGAGGAGGCCAGGGCGGCGATGGTCGAGCTCTTCCCCGAGGGCTTCGAGGAGGTCGAGCGCCCGGACGGGCTCGAGCTGGCGGCGTACACGGACGCCCAGGGCGAGCAGCGCCTCCGCGCCGCCTTCGGCGCGGTCGACGCCACCGAAGCGCCCGAGAACTGGGCGGAGCGCTGGCGCGGCTTCCATCGCGGCGCGCGGGTGGGATCGCTCTGGGTCGGCCCGCCCTGGGAGCTGCCGCCCGCCGACGCCACGCCGGTGGTCGTCGACCCGGGCCGCGCCTTCGGTACGGGGGGCCATCCGACCACCCGGCTCTGCCTCGAGCTGCTCCAGCTGGCGCCGCGCGGGAGCCTCGTCGACGTCGGCTGCGGGTCCGGCGTCCTTGCGGTCGCGGGCGCGCTGGTCGGCTTCGAGCCGGTCACCGCGCTCGACAGCGACCCCGCTGCAGTCGAGGCGACGGGGGAGAACGCGCGGCGCAACCGGGTGCGGATCGAAGCCCGGCTCGCGGACGCGCTCGAGGGCCCGCTGCCCGAGACGGACGTCGCCGTCGCCAACATCACCGGCGAGGCGCTCCCGCTCATCCCCTTCCGCTCGGCCCTCGTGATCGCCTCCGGGTACCTCACGGCGGCCGAGATCGCCCTCCACGGCTACGTGCGCGGGGAGCGGCGGACGCTCGAGGCGTGGGCCGCCGACCTCTTCCGAAGGCACTAGCATCCCCTGGCGATGGCGACCTTCTCCGTGCGCTTCCTTGGCTGCAAGGTCTCCTACACCGACGCGCAGGCCGTCCGCGAGGCGCTGCTCCGGGACGGCCACGCGGAGGCCGGAGGCCCCGCCGAAATCGCCGTCGTCAACACGTGCTGCGTCACGCACGAGGCCCTCCGCAAGTCCCGCCGGGCCGCCGGCCGCGCCGCCCGGACCCACCGGACGGTCTACGTCACGGGCTGCGGGGCGGGCCTGGCGGGAGCCTTCGCCGGGCTCCCGGCCAACGTGGTCGTGGTCGCGCGGCCGAGCGAGGAGACGCCGGCGGCGGTCGCCGGCGCCATCGGCGCGATCGGCTGCGTGCAGGCCGACGCGAGGCTCGAGCGCACGCGCGCGTTCGTGAAGATCCAGGACGGGTGCTCGTTCTCGTGCGCCTTCTGCGTCGTGCCGCTCGTCCGCGGCGCCTCGAGGAGCCGGAGCGTCGAGGCGATCCTCGGGGAGATCCGGCGCCGCGCCGCGCAGGGCCATCGCGAGATCGTGCTCACCGGCATCAACCTCGGCCTCTTCCGGGACCGGGAGGCGGGCGTGCGGCTGCCGGACCTCGTCCGCGCCGCCGGGGCCGTGCCCGGCGTGGCCCGGCTGCGGCTGTCGTCGATCGAGGTCAACCACCTGACGCCGGAACTCGTGGCGGCCCTCCGCGAGACGCCGACGGTCGCGCGCCACCTGCACGTGCCGCTCCAGTCGGGGGACGACGAGATCCTCCGGGCGATGGGTCGCCGGTACACAGCGGACAGCTACCTGCGCAAGGTCGAGCCGCTCGGGGGCTTCCAGCTGACGACCGACGTCATCGTGGGCTTCCCAGGCGAGGACGAGCCCGCCTTCGCGCGCACGCTCGCGGTCGTCGACCGCGCAGGGATCACGAAGGCGCACGTCTTCCCGTACTCGCCCCGGCCGGGCACGGCCACGGCGCTCGCGGACACGGTCCCGCCCGAGGTCAAGCGGGAGCGGAGCGCCCGCCTTCGGGCGAGATCGGACGAGGCCCAGCGCGCCCGCTGGCACTCGAAGCTCGGCGACGAGGACGACGTCCTCGTCGACCGGCCCGGCCGCGGCTACGGCGGCGACTACTCGCCGTGGCTCGTCGACGCCCCTGTCGGCGAGCTTGTGCGCGTCCGCGCACGGGGCGTCGTGGAGGAGGGGATCCTCGCCGCGTGACGGACGCCTGCCTCTTCTGCCAGCTGTACCGCGAGGGCGACCACGTGAACGCGACGGACGGCTTCGTCGCGATCCGGGACATCGACCCGCGCGCGCCCGTGCATCTGCTCGTCATCCCGGAGCGCCACGTCGAGACGTTCAAGGACGTGTCCGCCTTCGCCGAGCACGAGACGAAGGCGATGCTCGACTTCATCGCCGAGACGGCCGCGCACGAGGGACTCGACAGCTACCGGGTGGCGGTCAACTGCGGGCCCGACGCCGGCCAGACGGTGTACCACCTACACTGGCACGTGCTCGGCGGCCGGCGGCTGGGGCCCGAGGGCTGAAGATGGCGCTGATCGAGGAGATCGAGGCCGAGCTGACCGACGCGATGCGGTCGGGCGAGACGGAGCGGCGCGACACGCTGCGCCTGATCCTCAACTCCCTCCGCGCCGCTGAGAAGGAGCTGCAGCGGCCGCTCAAGGAGGACGAGGAGCTGCAGGTGCTGCAGCGCGAGCGCAAGCGTCGCGTCGAGGCGGCGGAGGCCTTCCGGGCCGGGAACCGGGGCGAGCAGGCCGCCAGGGAGGAGCGCGAGCTCGAGGTGCTCGAGGAGTTCATGCCCGAGCCGCTGTCGGACGAGGACCTCGAGGAGATCGTCGACGACGTGATCGCCGAGGTCGGCGCTACCGGGATGGGGGACTTCGGCCGGGTGATGGCCGACGTGATGCCGCAGGTGGCCGGACGAGCGGACGGGGCGGCCGTGAGCCAGCTCGTCCGCGAGAAGCTGGCCTGATTCACCGACAAAGCGGCCCGGCCGTCCTACACTGACTCGGTGAGCCACCAGGTCCTGGACATCTCCAATGACGTCGCCGCCGAGCTCGCGGCGATCTCCGACGGCGTGCTCGACGAACTGCGCGGCCGGCTGGGCTGCACCATCCGGCTGCGCGGCAACCGGCTCACGCTCGAGGGGGACGACCGCGAGGTCTCGCAGGCGCGCGCGGTCGTGGACGAGCTGGTGGAGCTCGTCGAGGGCGGCCACGAGATCGGACCCTCCACGGTCGAGGCCGTCCTGGGCGCGCTCGACGAGGCGGAGGACATCCGCGAGGTCTTCGAGGACGTCGTCTGGCGGCACCGGGGGAAGAAGATCGCGCCGAAGACGGTGACCCAGAAGCAGTACGTCGACGCGATCCGCGCCGGCACGGTCACCTTCGGAATCGGGCCGGCCGGCACCGGCAAGACGTACCTCGCCATCGCCCTCGCCGTGAAGGCGCTGTCTGAGCGCGAGGTCGGGCGGATCATCCTCACGCGTCCCGCAGTCGAGGCGGGCGAGCGGCTCGGGTATCTCCCGGGCGACGTGCTCGCCAAGGTCGACCCGTACATGCGCCCGCTGTTCGACGCGCTCTACGACACGATGGACCCGGACAAGCTGAACGCGTTCATCGAGCGCGGGACGATCGAGGTGGCGCCGCTCGCCTTCATGCGGGGGCGGACGCTGAACGACTCGTTCATCATCCTCGACGAGGCCCAGAACACGAGCCCCGAGCAGATGCAGATGTTCCTCACGCGGCTCGGCTTCGGCTCCAAGGTCGTCGTCACGGGCGACGTGACCCAGATCGACCTTCCGCGCGAGCAGGCCTCGGGCCTGATCCAGGTGCAGGAGATCCTCGGCGGCATCGACGGGATCGCGTTCGTTCAGTTCACGCACAGGGACGTCGTCCGGCACAAGCTCGTGCAGCGGATCGTCGAGGCGTACAAGCGCCACGCCGACCAGACGGGAACGCAGCGGCGTCGGTGATCTCCGTCGAGATGGCCGACCGGAGCGGCACGGGGGTCGACGCAACCGCGGCGGAGGCGATCGCCCGGCGCGTGCTGGCCGCCGAGGGCGTGGAGGCCGGGGAACTCGGGATCGCGTTCGTCGGGGCCGACGAGAGCCGGACCCTGAAGCGGAAGCATCTGGGGATCGACGAGGCCGCCGACGTCCTCTCCTTCCCGGTCGACGGCCGCGAGCCGCTGCCCGAGGGGCTTCCGCGGCAGCTCGGCGACGTCGTCGTCTGCCCGGACGTGACGGGGCCGGACTGGGGCGCGCCGCTCGTGCACGGCCTCCTCCATCTGCTCGGCTACGAGCACGGCGAGGAGATGGCCGCGCGCGAGGAGAACTACGTGTGATGGCAGCTCCGCGGCCAGGCAGACCCCCGAGCGTCCTGGACAGCTTCAACTACGCCTTCGAGGGGATCATCCACGTGCTCCGCACCCAGCGGAACATGCGGATCCACTTCCTGGTGGCGGCCGCCGTGCTCGTGGCCGCGATCGCGATCGGCGTCTCGCGGCTCGAGCTGATCGCGCTGATGATCTCGATCGCCTTCGTGCTGATCGCGGAGATGATCAACACCGCGATCGAGGGCACGATCGACGTTTCGACGACCTCGTTCGACCCGAACGCGAAGCTCGCCAAGGACATCGCGGCGGGCGCCGTCCTGATCGCGACCGTCAACGCGGTCGTGATCGGCTACCTCGTCTTCTCTCAGGCGGTTCAGAACCGCAGCTCCCGGCTGCTCGACCGGATCGCGGAGGTCCCGGCGACCCTGACGCTGATCGCGCTCGTCCTCACCGTCCTGATCGTCATCTTCACGAAGGCGGTCACCCACCGCGGGACGCCGCTCCGCGGCGGCCTGCCCTCGGGCCACGCGGCGCTCGCCTTCGCGGGCTGGATGGCGCTGACGCTGTTCGTCGAGCAGCAGCGCTTCCTCGTCTCCTCGATCGCCTTCGTGCTAGCGCTGCTGGTGGCCCAGACCCGCGTCGAGTCGGGGATCCACTCCGGCCTCGAGGTGCTCTACGGGGCGCTGCTCGGCGCGCTCACGACTCTGGCCCTGTTCCAGCTCGTCGAATGAGCCGGGACCTGGTGGAGCGGGCGGACGCGGCCGCGGCGCGGGCCTACGCGCCCTACTCGGGGTACCTGGTCGGTGCAGTCGTCCGCACGCGCGACGGGCGGCTGTTCGAGGGCGTGAACGTCGAGAACGCCGCCTACCCGCTGGGCGTCTGCGCGGAGAGGTCGGCCATCGTCGCCGCGGTCGCCGCGGGCTACGGGCCCGGCGACCTCGAGGCGATCGGGATCACGGCGTCGCCCTGCGGCGGCTGCAGGCAGTGGCTGCACGAGTTCCGGGTGGGGGAGGTGTCGTACCGGCGGGCAGGCGGGGAGATCGCCACCGTGACGCCGGGCGAGCTGCTTCCGGACACCTGGGACCTGCCCGAGTGAAGTCGGGGTTCGTCGCCGTCGCAGGCCGCCCGAACGTCGGCAAGTCGACGCTCGTGAACGCGCTCTGCGGCGGCAAGGTGGCGATCGTCTCCGACAAGCCGCAGACGACCCGCCGCCGGATCTTCGGGATCGACACGGGCGAGGAGCACCAGCTCGTGCTCGTAGACCTGCCGGGCTTCCAGCGGCCCCGCGACCCGCTCACCGAGCACATGCAGCGTACGGTGGACGCCTCGTTCGAGGAGGTTGACGCGGTCCTGCTGGTCCTCGACTGCCGCGAGCGGATCGGCTCAGGCGACCGCTTCGTGGCCCAGCGCGTGTTCGGGCTAGGCGTCCCGGTAGTCGTGGCGCTGAACAAGGTCGACCGGCTCAAGCCGGGTCACATCGCGCAGCAGATGCAGACCGCCGCCGAGCTCGGCCCCTTCCACGCGCTCCATCCGGTCAGCGCGCTCACCGGCGACGGCGTCGCGGAGCTGAAGGCGGAGCTGCTCGCTCTGCTGCCCGAGGGCCCGCTCTACTTCCCGGTCGAGCAGCGGACCGACGTGCCGCTGGAGGTGCAGGTGGCGGAGCTCGTGCGGGAGAAGGCGCTCCAGTTGACCCGCGAGGAGGTGCCCCACGCGGTGACCGTCGAGGTGGAGGAGCTGGGGGAGAAGGCGGTGCGCGCCATCGTCTACGTCGAGACCGAGTCGCAGAAGCAGATCCTGATCGGCAAGGGCGGCAGCATGGTCAAGCGGATCGGCACGCTCGCCCGGCCGGAGATCGAGCACCTGCTAGAGCGGCCGCTGTTCCTCGACCTGCACGTCAAGGTGAAGCCGAGCTGGCGCCGCGACGAGGCGATGCTGGAGCGGCTCGGGATCTAACGGCGCGCCGACTACACTGGCGGCATGGCGAAGGCGCCCGCCCTCCCGCGCGGGTTCGAGCTACCCCTCGAGCCACGCCTGCCGCGGATCGGCTCCGTCGACCAGGTCGCAGTCGAGGAGCGCGCGTCGTCGCTCGCGCGCCGCTCGATCAAGCGCGAGTCGAAGCTGTGGGCGCACGACCTCGCGATCCGGATGATGGACCTGACGACGCTGGAGGGTGCGGACACGCCGGGCAAGGTCGCGGCGCTTTGCTCGAAGGCCGCCCGGCCAGACCCCGTCGACCGCACGGTGCCGCAGGTCGCGGCCGTCTGCGTGTACCCGAACCTCGTCCCCCACGCGAAGGAGCGGCTCGAGGGCACGGGCGTCAAGGTCGCGTCGGTCGCGACTGGCTTCCCCTCCGGGCAGTTCCCGACCGAGCTCAAGGTGGCCGACGTCCGCGCGGCGGTCGAGCTCGGTGCGGACGAGATCGACATGGTGATCGACCGCGGGGCGTTCCTTTCGGGGCGGTACGCCAAGGTCTACGACGAGATCGTGCGGGTGAAGGAGGCCTGCGGCGAGGCGCACCTGAAGGTCATCCTCGAGACTGGCGAGCTCGGGACGTACGACAATGTCCGCCGGGCGTCTCTGCTTGCGATGGCCGCCGGCGGCGACTTCATCAAGACGTCGACGGGCAAGGTGTCGCCGGCCGCGACGCTCCCCGTCTCTCTCGTGATGCTCGAGGCCATCCGGGACGTGCACGACGAGACCGGGCGGAAGGTCGGGTTCAAGCCGGCCGGCGGCATCCGGAACGCGAAGCAGGCGATCCAGCACCTCGTGCTCGTCCACGAGACGCTCGGGCCGGACTGGCTCACGCCCGACCTGCACCGCTTCGGCGCCTCCTCGCTGCTGAACGACGTGCTGATGCAGATCCGGAAGGAGAAGACGGGCGCGTACCAAAGCCCGGACTACTTCACCGTTGACTGAGTTGGCACAGAGCCGGCACACGCGCGTCGCGATCTGCGGCGTACCCTCTGCCCCACCCATCAAGGGTGGGGGGTGGGTTGGTGGGGACCCGCCTCCGCCCCTTCCGACATGACCGACGTCGAGCGCCGCCAGGACCGCGCGCCTGTCCCGACCGACTGGACGTACGCGCCCGCGCCCGAGGCGCGGGACATCGTCTCGATCGAGGAGCGGTACGGCCACTACGTCGGCGGCGAGTGGCTCGAGCCGAGCGAGACCTATACGACGCTCAGCCCCGCGACCGAGGAGCCGCTCGCCGAGGTCGGCCAGGCGACCCCGACCGAGGTCGCCGCCGCCGTCGACGGCGCCCGCGAGGCCTACGAAAACGGGTGGTCGTCGCTCCCCGGCTCCGAGCGCGCCAAGTACCTGTTCCGGATCGCCCGGATCCTCCAGGAGCGCTCGCGCGAGTTCGCCGTGCTCGAGTCTCTGAACGGCGGCAAGCCGATCAAGGAGTCGCTCGACGTCGAGGTGCCGCTCGCGGCCGCGCTCTTCTTCTACTA
>JACVRU010000001.1 GCA_014534295.1 Thermoleophilia bacterium
CCCGCGGCTCGCTCCCGGGGCGGACCCGGACGACGTGCGGAGCGCCGTGGCCGGGCGCGGCGAGGCGGTGGTCGTCGTCGGGCACCAGCCGGACTGCGGCCGCGTCGCCGCGGCGCTCGCTGGCGGGCCGGAGCCGGCCTTCCCGCCCGCGGGGCTGGTCGAGGTCGACGTCACTTGACGGCGATCAGGGTCCGCGACCTACGCAAGCGCTACGGCCAGGTCGAGGCGTTGCGCGGGATCAGCTTCGAGATCGAGGAAGGCGAGGTCTTCGGGCTGCTCGGCCCCAACGGCGCGGGGAAGACGACCACGGTCGAGATCCTGGAGGGCTACCGGCGGAGAGACGGCGGCTCCGTCGACGTGCTCGGCCACGACCCGCAGCGCGCGGAGCGTGCCTTCCGCGAGCGCATCGGCGTCGTCCTGCAGCACTCGGAGATGTGGCCGAACCTGACGGTCGCCGAGACGCTCCGCGTGTTCGCCGGCTACTACCGCCGGTCGCGCGACGTCGGCGAGACGATCGCGCTCGTCGGCCTCGGCCACAAGCGGGACGACCGCATCAAGACGCTCTCCGGGGGGCAGAAGCGCCGCCTCGACCTGGCGCTGGCGCTCGTCGGCGACCCCGAGCTCGTCTTCCTCGACGAGCCGACCACCGGCTTCGATCCTCAGGCCCGCCGTGCGGCCTGGGAGATGGTCCGGGGGCTCCGATCGCTGGGCAAGACGATCCTCCTGACGACGCACTACCTCGACGAGGCGCAGCAGCTCGCCGACCGGCTCGCGGTGCTCCGGGACGGCGAGATCGTCACGATCGGGACGCCCGGCGAGCTCGTCGACGCCTCGGGGCCCACCGAGATCCGCTACCGCCTGGACGGCGAGCTCACCCTGCTCCGCACGGACGAGCCGACCCGGGCGCTCCACGAGCTGACGGGCCGAGCGCTCACAGAGGGCCGCGAGCTCCGCGATCTCGAGGTGCGGCGGGCGTCCCTGGAGGACGTGTACCTCGAGCTGCTCCGCGAGGAGGAGGCGCCCGAGTGAGGCTCTTCCTGCACCAGCTCCGGGCCGACCAGCTCGTCTTCTGGCGGAACCGCGAGAGCGCGATCTTCGTCTACCTCTTCCCCGTGCTCCTGTTCCTCCTGCTGGGGACGGTGTACGGCGGCACGTACGAGGGTCGTCCCGTCGTCGACTACCTCGTGGCGAGCCTGATCGCCTACGGGGTCGCGAACACCGCCTTCGGCGGCCTGGCGATCATGCTCGTCGTGCGCCGCGAGCTCGGGATCCTGAAGCGGATCCGCTCGACCCCCCTGCCGGCGGCGACGTACGTGGCCGCCGCCCTCGCCTCGATCGTCGTCGTGTTCCTGCTCCAGACCGCGACCATCCTGCTGCTCGGCAAACTCGTCTACGACGCCGCCTGGCCCGACGACTGGCTCTCGGTGGCGCTCGCGGTGGGGGTCGGCGCGGCCGCGTTCTGCGCGCTCGGCCTCGCCGCAGCGGCGCTGATCCGGTCGTCCGAGGGCGCGGCCGCGGTCGTGAACGTGATCATCCTGCCGATGACGTTCCTCTCCGGCGGCTTCGGCCCCACGCGCGACTTCCCCGACTTCCTCCAGAGGATCGCGGACGTCCTCCCGCTGACGTACTTCGTCGAGCTGATCGTGGGGATCTTCGTCCACGGCGAGGCCCTCTGGGCGAAGCCGGGGACGATCGCCGTGCTCGTGCTTTGGGGGCTGATCGGCGCCGCGATCGCGGTCCGCCGCTTTCGCTGGGAGCCGCGGTTGGGTTGAGGCGCCTCGGGGAAGGAGGCCGACGTGCTCGACTCCTCGACGGTCTTCGTGTCCCCCGGCACGGCCTCCGACTACGAGGTCCGCGTCAACTTCGGGATGCTCGCCGGCCGGGAGGCGACGCGGGCCGAGCTCGACGACCTGATCCGGGAGCTGGTGCCGCTGCTCGGCTCGGTCGCGGTCGTCGCCGAGCGCCGCCAGGAGGCCGACGACCACGCGGAGGTCGAGCTGCACCAGGTGCGGATCGACCTGGCCGCGGACGACCCGCTCGAGGACGTCGTCGTGATCGCCGAGCGCTGGGCGCAGGCGTGCTTCGAGTCGAGGCACGCCGAGGTCAGCGAGCCGTAGGGCGCACCCGGGTTCTCGGAGCGGGCCCCGCGCTGGTCCTCGTCCACGGGCTCGGCGTCTCCGGGCGTTACCTGCTGCCGACCGCACGGGCGCTCGTGGCAGACCGGACCTCGTACGTCCCCGACCTCGACGAGCTCACGGTCCGGCAGCGGGCGGACGAGCTCGAGCGACTGCTCGGCCGGCTCGGGCTCGAGCGGCCGCCGCTGCTCGGGAACTCGATGGGCTGCCAGGTGCTCGTCGACCTGGCCGCCCGCCGGCCGCACCGCGTCGGGCCCCTGATCCTCGTCGGCCCGACCACCGACCCCGGCCGGCGCACCTTCGCGCAGCAGGCGCTAGCGCTCCTCCGAGACTGGCTGAGCGAGCTCGCCCTCACGCCGGTGGCGGTGCGCGACTACGCCGCCTTCGGGCCCCTCCGGTTCCTGCGCGCCGCCCGGCTGCTCCTCGAGGACCGCCCTGAGGACAAGCTGCCGCACGTCCAGGCGCCGGTGCTGGTCGTGCGCGGCGAGCGGGACGGCCTCGTCGGCCGGGCGTGGGCCCAGGAGGCGGCGCGGCTCGCGCCGCACGGGCGCTTCGTGGAAGTGCCGCGCTGCGCGCACGCGGTGAACTACACCGCGCCCGAGGCGCTAGCGCGCCTGACCCTCGACTTCCTCCAGGAAGTCGAGTAGCAGCTTCGCCAGCGCCTCCGGCCGCTCCCACATCGGCACGTGTCCGGCGCCGCGAACGGTCACGCTGCGCGCGTCCACGGGGCGGGCCGGGCAGACGCGGTCGCGCTCGCCCCACACCACGAGCACGGGGGCCTGGACCTCCGACAGGTCCAGGCCGCCGCCGAGGGCGAGCCGCGCCCCGGCGACGAACGAGCGCGGCCGGTACCGGAGCAGGTTGCGGCCGACCGAGGGCAGGAACGCGGGCCCTGCGAGGCGCAAGGCGGAAACGAGCGGGGGTCCGAGCCGCAGGACGCCGCGCGCGGGGGGCAGTCCGGCCGGGGCGACGAGGACGAGCGCGCCGACCGGCGAGCGCGAGGCCACCCGGGCTGCATAGAGGGCGCCGAGCGAGTGGCCCACCAGCGCGGGTCGGTCGAGGTCGACGACGAGCTGCTCGAGCCACTTCTCGGGCTCCCGCCGCGGCAGGTCGACCGCCCTGACGGCGTGCCGCGCGGCGAGCGTCGGAACGACCCGGTCCCACCAGCCGGCCGAGCCGATGAGGCCGTGGACGAGGACGACGTCCATCAGCGCGCGCGGAAGCAGGCGGCGACGTGGTCGTCGACGAGGCCCGCCGCCTGCATGAGCGCGTAGCAGGTCGTGGGGCCGACGAAGCGGAAGCCGCGCCGTTTCAGCTCCTTGCTCAGCGCCCGCGACTCGCCCGTCTCGGCCGGGAGCTCCGCGAGCGAGCGCGGCCGGTTCACCCTCGGCTCGCCGCCGACCGCGCTCCAGAGCAGGTCCTCGAGCGGCACGTCGAGGGCGAGGATCGCGCGGGCGTTCGAGATCGTCGACTCGATCTTCGCGCGGTTGCGGACGATGCCCGCGTCCGCGAGCAGACGCTCCACGTCGCGGTCGCCGAACCGGGCGACGCGCTCCGCGTCGAAGCCCTCGAATGCGCGTCGGTAGCCCTCCCGCTTCCGCAGGATCGTCGCCCAGGAGAGGCCGGCCTGCGCGCCCTCGAGCGTCAGGAGCTCGAACAGGTGGCGCGGGTCGCGCGACGGCGTGCCCCCCTCCTCGTCGTGGTACGCGACCATCAGCGGGTCGCTGCCCGCCCACTCGCACCGGCTCACCTCGCGAGGGCTCGTGCCAGGATCTCCTCGACGACCTCCGACTTGGCGTCAGCGTAATGCTGGACGTAGCGCCACGTCCGCGCGGCGAGGTCGCGCTTCGTCCGCAGGTACAGCTCGCGGTCGGCGACGTCGGCGCGTAGGTGGTCGCGGAAGGCGAGCATTCGCTCGATCTCGGCCGAGCCGGCGGTGAAGACGTGCAGGTTCACGTCGGTGTCGGGCCCCTTGAAGGCGCGGTGCTCGAACCAGTCGGGCTCGCGGATGCGAAGCACGTAGCCCGCGGCCTCGAGCTGCGGCGCGTAGGACGGCTCGTCCGCGGAGTCCTCGACCGCGAGCACGATGTCGACGATCGGCTTCGCCGGCAGTCCGGGCACCGAGGTCGAGCCGACGTGCTCGACGAGCAACGCCCGCCCGCCGAGCGCCGCGCGGATCCGCTCCTCCTCGCACGCGTAGAGCTCGGGCCAGCGCGGGTCGTACTCGGCGAGGACGACCTCTCCGTCCAGCGGCTTCGGGTCGCCGATCCAGGCTCCGGCCAGGTTCGCCTCCCGCAGACGCTCCACCGCGGCGAGGAGGTTGACGCGGCCGGCGCCGAACGTGGCGACGTAGGCGGAGACCGTCGGCGGCCGCCACGCCGGTACGCCCGTCTCGACGACGACAGCGTCGGGATGCGCCTCGGCGAGAGCCCGCTGCTCCGGATGCCGGTGGGCGTCGCGGAGCACGACCACGTGACGGCCCTGGGCGCCGACTCGGGGGATCAGCGCGCCGAGCGACGAGGGCACGTCGCCGGCCACGATCGTCGGCTCCGCCGACGCCTCCACGACGACCGGCGGCCAGGAGACGTAGGGCTCGCCCTCGACGAGGAGCGCCCGGCGCGCGGCCTCGAGCCCGACCGTGCGGTCCTCGGTCGCCGTTCCCGCGACGCGGACGCCCGCCACCCGCGCCGCCGCCTCGGCGAGCCGCTCCTCCGGCACCCGCTCCTCGAGGGCCCGCATCACCTCCTCGATCACGTCATCGCCGAGGTCGTGGCCCAGGCAGACTGCGTCCGCGCCGGCCGTGACCGCTCTGACCGCGGCCTCGCCCACGCCGGTCGTGGCGCTGATCGCCGCCATCTCGAGCGCGTCGGTGACGACGAGCCCGCCGAAGCCGAGCTCTTCCCTGAGGAGGTCGTGGAGCACGTGGCTGCTGAGGGTCGCCGGCGCGTCGTCGAGTGACCGGACGACGAGGTGGGCGCTCATGATCGCGCGGACGCCCGCGTCGATCGCGGCCCGGAAGGGCAGCAGCGCCTCCGGGCGGAGGTCCTCGACGACCGGTAGCGCCACGTGCGAGTCCTCGGCTGCTTCCCCGTGGCCGGGGAAGTGCTTCGCGCAGGCGGCCACCCCGGCGGCCTGGAGCCCCGTCACGAACGCGGCCACGTGCCGCGCGACGAGCTCCGGCTCGGAGCCGAACGAGCGCACGCCGACGATCGGGCTCGCCGGGTTCGCGAGCAGGTCGGCGACCGGCGCGAGGTCGAGGTCGATGCCGGCCGTCCGCAGGTCGGAGCCGAGGGCAGTCGCGACGCGGCGGGTGAGCTCGACGTCGTCGAACGTGCCGAGAGCCAGGTTGCCGGGATACGAGCTTCCCGTCGCCGCCTCGAGCCGCGTGACGTCCCCGCCCTCCTCGTGGACCGCCACGACCACCGCCGGGTTCTCGCCCCGCAGCGCAGCCGTCAGCCCGGCGACCTGCTCCGCGTCGGCCACGTTCCAAGCGAAGAGGACTACTCCGCCCAGCCCCTCCTGGAGCCGCCGCCGCAGCCAGTCGGGCGGCTCGGGCCCCGGGAAGCCGGCGAAGACGCAGGCAGCGGCGTTCACTGGGCGGCTCGGCGAAATGCGGGGCACTTCGCGGGGTCGATCACGCCTTGACGGCCCCGGCGGTGAGCCCGAACGCGATCTTCCGCTGCACGAGCACGAAGAAGATCACAACGGGGCATCGCGATCATCGTCGAGCCGGCCATCAGCCCTCCCCACCCGAGGTTCCGGCTCGTCCCGAGCAAGCACGACAGCCAGACGGTGGCCGTCTGCTGCGACTGGTCGTTCATGAGCACCTAGGCGAAGATGAACTCGTTCCAGGCCGTGATGGCGACCAAGACCTACCTGAACCAGCTCGCCGCCCTGGGGCTCCGCGCGGCTCACGCGGCCGGCCGCGGCGCCGGGTTCTGCGACCAGCTCCGCGCCGTGGCGGCCCCGATCGGGCCGCTCGTCGAGCGGCTGGAGGGCGGCTGCCGGAGCTCGCGCTTCCGTTCGGGTTCGTCGGACGGAGTTCGTGATCGGCCGCGGGCCCCCAGTTCGCCACCGCGCGGGAGATCGCGCTCAAGCTCCTCGAGACCGGCTGGATCGCGGCCGAGCGGCTGACGGCGACGGACCTCGCCCACGGGCCTGTCCCCGTCCCGACGGCACCGTCCCCCCTCGTCTCGCCCCTGCTCTCGGTCGTCCCGGGCCAGCTCTTCGCCTGGGCGGTCGCCCGCGCGAAGGGCCTCGACCCGGACCGGCCCAACAGGGCTCGAGAAGGTCACGCTCGCCCTTTAGCCCCTCCGCCAGGAGGGCTCGCTTCCTGGCCCCACGCGGCGCGCTCCCCTGCCGTCGGCGCGGACCACCCAGATCTCCACGCGACCGTCCGCAGACAGGCGGGTGAACGCGATGAGGCGGCCGTCGGGGGAGTAGCGCGGGTGGAACTCGTCGCTGCGCGGAAGGTCGAGGAGGACGCGCTGACCCCGGCCGTCGGCTCGCATCGTCCACAGCGCCCCGCCGCCGCTGCGGTTGCTCGTGAACACGATCGTCCTCCCGTCGGGCGACCAGTCGGGCATGCCGTCGTCCCCGAGGACCTCAACGCCGCCGGCCGTCCGCGTGAGCCTACGCAGGCCGGTGCCGTCCGGCCGGATCGAGTAGAGCTCCGGATTCTCCGGCGTCGGGCCCGCGCTCGAGAAGACGATGCGGTCGCCGGCGGGCGACCAGGCGGGGCCGAAGCTCCCCTGGTTCGGCCGCCCGAGTCGGGTGACGCGGAGGACGCCGCTGCCGTCGGCGTTCGCGACGTAGATGTCGAACGCACCCGAGCGGTCGCTGGTGAATGCAATCCGCCGGCCGTCCGGCGACCACGAGGGCGTCAGCTCCTCGGCCCGGTGGCGGGTCAGCCGCCTGAGGCCGGTGCCGTCGGCGCGCATGGCGTAGAGCTCAGCATTGCCGTGCCGGTAGCCGACGAACATCAGCTGCGCGCCGTCGGGCGACCAGGCGGGGGCGTACTCGTGGGCGGGCGACCGGGTCAGGTTGCGCAGCCCGGTGCCGTCACTGCGGGCGACGTAGATCTCCCGGCCGCGCTCGAAGGCGAGCTCGGCCGGCGTGGGCACTGCGGCGCCGGCCAGGACGGGAAGGCGCCATAGGACGCCCGCCGCGAGCACGAGGGCCGCGGCGGCCAAGCCGAGCGCAGCCAGGAAGAGCCCGCGGCTGGCTCGGCGGAGGCGAGCGATCTCGAGGTCAGTGGGCACGGTGGGTCCTCCTTGGGACGGGGGTCAGCGGACGAGGAGCTCGGAGACAGTGACGGCGCGCAGGTTCCTCCGAGCGAGTTCCCGCAGGAGCCAGTCGAGCGCCTCGAGGGTCGCGCGGCCGTGGTCGTGGAAAAGGACGATCCCGCCGGGGCCAGCTGGCTGCGGATCCGGGCGATCAGCCGGTCCGCGGTCGGGTGGCGCCAATCCTCCCGTGTCGACGCTCCAGAGGATCTGGCGCAGCCCGAGCTGGCGATCGCGTCGCCAGGCCCGTCGCGGAGCCCGCACGGGGGGCTGGAAGAGTATGGGCCGGGTGCCGGTGGTGCGCTGGATGCGGTCGACCTCGGCTCGGCGGCGAGGAGGGCGGCGGCGAGCGCTCTCGTTCGCTTCGGCATGCCCGTAGCCTCGCGCCGCGCGGACGCGATCGAATCGGGCGGGTGCCTAGGACCGGTGGCTAGTAGTCGTCAGCAACCTCGGCGGCGACGGCCGCGCCCGCCACCCTGCCCTCCGCCACGAGACGCGTCAGCTCGGTGCGGGAGGAGACGCCGAGCTTCGCGAACACCTTGCGCAGGTGGTACTGGACCGTCTTCGGGCTCAGGAAGAGCTGCGCGCCGACCTCCGGGTTCGTCCTGCCGAGCGCGACGAGCCGCACGATCTGGAGCTCCTGAGGCGTAAGGTCGCTGCGCGTGCTGTCGTCCCGCTTCCGGGCGGTCGCGCCGGTCGCGCGCAGCTCGGCGAGCGCGCGCTCGGCCCAGAGGCGCGCTCCGAGGCTCTCGAAGGCCTCGAGCGCCTGGCGGAGCTCGTCGCGGGCCTCGGTCTTGCGACGGGCGCGCCTCAGGAACTCGCCGTAGAGGAGCCTGGTTCGCGCCGTCTCGAACGGCGAGCCGTCCCGCCCGTGCAGCTCGAGCGCCTGCTGGAACCGGCGCTCGGCCTCGGCCTCGTCCTCGGCGACGAGCGCGCCGCCGCGCGCGACAAGCGGCTCCGCCCAGCTCAGACCGCCGGACCGGCTCCAGTCGGCGAGCGTCTCGAGCGACCGGCGCGCAGCCTCGACCTTCCCCGCGCGGGCGGCGGCCTCGACGAGCAGCGGCGCCGAGAAGAGGGCGTACGGATGGTTCCGCCGCCGGTCGTCCGGGCCGCCGACGCTCGACTCGAGGATCGCCAGCGCCTCCGCCGCGCGCCCCTGGACGAGCTCGAGCTCCGCCAGCGCCCGTGCGACGCCGCCGAGGGCCACCGGCAGGCCGCGCGGCTGCGCGAGCGCGCGCGTCTCGGCCGCGAGCTTCTGCGCTCGCTCCCGGTCGCCGCGGAAGGCGGCGAGCGCGGTCAGCGTCGACAGCGCGCCCGCGGCGACGACCCGCTGGCCGGTCTCGACCGCGAGCCGGTGGCTCTCCTCGGCGTCCGCCTCCGCGCCGGCGAAGTCCCCCAACCGGCGCTCGACGCCCGCTAGGAGGTGCAGGAGGAACGCGAGCCCCCCGAACGCGCCCCGGGTCCGGGCGGCATCCACCGCGCGGCGCATGAGCTCGAACACGAGGCCCTCCTCGCCGAGGAACATCGCCGACGTCGCGGCCCAGCGAAGGATCCTGGGGTCGTCGGCAGCCCTGCCGGCGTGAGCCGAGCGTGCGAGGAGAGGCGCAGCGCCGGCGCGGTCGCCGCCAGCGATCGCGGTGAAGCCGCGCACGAGGCCGAGGACGATCTCCTCCTCGGTCGTCTCGGGAGCGCCGAACCGGTCGGCCCAGGACTCGAACTCAAGGATCGCGTCGTGGTTGCCTGCGAGGCCCGCCGCCTCCTGGGCGAGCGCCACGAGGTCGAGGGTCAAGCGGCGGTCGACGTCGAGCGCGTCCGAGGCCGCGTCGAGGAAGATGCGCATCGACTCGTCGAGCCTCCCTTCGCGCGCCGCGAGCATGCCGCGCACGCGGGCGGCCGCGAGCGCGACGACCGGATCCTCGATCGGCTCCTCGATCTGCTCGAGCAGCACGCGGATGTGCTCCTGCCCCCCAGCCATGTGCGCCGCGTCGGCTGCCTGGACCAGCCGGCGCGTGCGGCCGGCCCGGTCCGCGGAGAGCTGAGCGGCGCGCTCGAGCGCGGCCGCCGCAGCGGCGTACCCGCTGCGGGCCGTCGCCCGGCCGGCGGACGTCTCGAGCAGCCGCGCCACCGCCTCGTCGGGCCCGATCGTCGCGGCGGCGCGGTGCCAGGCCCGCCGGTCGAGCTCGTGCTCTCCAGAGAGCACGGCGGCGAGCGCCGCATGGGCCGCGCGGCGGCGCGCGAAGGTCGCCGACCGGTACGCGACGCTGCGGACGAGGGGATGCCGGAACGCCACGGTGTCCGCCTCGACGCGGACGAGCCCGGCGAGCTCCGCCGGCTCGAGCGCGGCCAGGCCGGCGCCGAGCGACTCGGCCGCCGCGACGACCCGCCCGAGCTCGACCGACTGGTCGGCCGCAGCGACAAGGAGGAACGTCCGCGTCAGCTCGGGGAGCCGCTCGATCGCCTCGAGGTACGCCTGCTCGACCGTCGTCGTGCCGTCCGCCCCGCGCGCGGCGGCGTCCGCGAGCTCGACGAGCGCGAGCGGGTTGCCCGCGGCGGCCTCGACGATCTCCCCCCGCCGGGCCCTGAGACCCTCGCCGTGGCGCGCCGCGACGAGCTGCTCGGCTTCCGCCCTCGCCAGGGGCGTCAGGCGAAGCTCACAGGCCCCGGGCAGTCTGGTAGCGCCCGCGTCGGAGTCGCGGGCGGCCAGGACGACGCCGACGCGCTCGGCCTGGAGCCGGCGGACCGCGAACGTGAGCGCGTCCGCAGACTCGGGATCGACCCAGTGCACGTCGTCGACGAGCACGAGCAGCGGCCGCTCCTCGGCCGCGTCGGCGAGGAGCGTCAGCACGGCGAGCCCGACGAGGAGGCGGTCGGGCTCCGCCCGCGCGGCGAGGCCGAAGGCCGCCCTCAACGCGTCCGCCTGCGGCGCCGGGAGGTCGTCGACGCGGGCGAGCAGCGGCTGGAGGAGCTGGTGCAGCGTCGCGTAGGGCAACCTCGCCTCCGACTCGAAGCCCGCGGCCCGGAGCACCCGGAAGCGCTCGGCGCGCCGATCCGCCTCGTCGAGCAGCGCGGTCTTTCCGAGACCCGGGCCGCCGCGGACGGCTATAACGCCGCTGGCGCCGCCGGCCGCGCGCTCGAGCAGCTCGACGATCGCGGCCACCTCGGATTGCCGCCCAACCAGCATGTGCGAATCCTCGCTCGCGCAGCGCGGCACGACAAGCCGGGAGGACCAGCCAGCCGGCTGATTCGAAGCCCCGCCGCGGCGGCCTAGGTTAAGCGCATGCAGACGACCACGAAGCTCACTCAGGCGGCCCTCGCGGCAGCGGCGGCGGCTGCCTTGCTCGTCGGAGCAGCCCCGGCGTCCGAAGGCGCGGCCCGCGAAGGGCTGATCGCGTTCGAGCGGCGGACCGGCACCGGCGTGGCCGACATCTACGCCGTGCGCCCTGACGGGACCGGCCTCCGCCGGCTCACCCGCGACCGGCGCAGCTTCGACCCCGCGTGGTCGCCGGACGGCAGGCGGATCGCCTTTGCGAGCGACCGGGACGGCCCCTCAGGCGCCCCCGAGCTCTACATCATGAACGCGGACGGCTCGAACGTCCGCCGGCTGACGACGAGCCCGCACGCCCCGGACGATTGGCGCGCGAGCTCGGCTCCGGCGTGGAGCCCCGACGGGAAGCGGCTCGTCTTCGTACGCCTGACGGTCCGCGGCAGCTCATCGAGCACGGACCTGTGGGAGGCGCGGGTCGACGGCTCGGGCCTCAGGCGCCTGACCGCGACGCGGGCCGCCGAAGGGTCGCCGGCGTACTCCTCGGCAGGAACGCTGTTCTTCGACCGCCGCGGAGTCGTCTACACGCTCGAGGGCTCCCCGCCCGTCGCGCGGAAGGTGGAACTCGGCACGAGCCCCGCCCTCGCCGTGGGCGGCGGGCCGCTCGCGTACGTGCGCGACGGCTTCGTCCGCGTGACGTACGGCGGTCCGGGACCCCGGGTCGCCCGTGGCAGCGACCCGGCCTGGGCGGCGGACGCCCGCCGACTCGCCTACGCAGGCTCCGACGGCCTCTTCACGATCGCCGCGGACGGCAGCCGGCGCCGTCGGGTGACGAGGACCGCGCCGCTCGTCCACGACCTCGCCCCGAGCTGGCGGCCATGAGCGAGCTCGCGGTCCCCTACGTGCTCGACGACGGCGAAGGAGAGGTGATGCGCTGGCTCGGCGCCACTGTCACCGTCAAGGCCTCCGGGCCGAGCTTCGACCTGGCGCTCGCGATCGCTGTCGCGGGCGGAGAGCCTGCGCTCCGCTCGCACCCCGACCACGACAAGGGCCTGCTCGTGCTCGAGGGCGAGCTCACGATCGTCGCCGGCGACGAGGTGCTCGCGGCGCCTGCCGGCTCGTTCGCCTTCCTTCCGCGCGGCGTCCCGCACACGATCGCCGTCGAGTCCGGCCGCGCCCGGGTGGCCCTGATCCTCTCCCCTGCCGGCGCGATCTCGACCGACGACGACCACCAATTCCCCCGAAAGGAGAACGCCTCATGAACGACACACGCATTCGGCTGCTCCGCCCCTCGCCCGCGCTGGTCGTCGCCTCCCTGGCGCTGCTGATCGCGCTCAGCGGGACGAGCTGGGCCGCCGTCGCGCTGCCGAGGGGGAGCGTCGGCACCCCGCAGCTGAAAGCCGGCGCCGTGACCTCCCCGAAGGTCAGGAACGGCTCCCTCCAGGCGATCGACCTCGCGCCCGCCGCACGGCAGCTCCTCAAGGGCCAGACCGGCCCGCAGGGCCCGGCCGGCCCTCGCGGCGAGCAGGGGCCGTCCGGCCTCAGGGGCCTGGAGCTCGTCACCGCGAGCTCTGCGTTCGACTCCGCCCGCGAGAAGACGGTCGTCGTCAGCTGCCCGCCCGGGAAGCGGCTCCTCGGCGGCGGCGGCGGAGCGTGGGGCCGCGCCATGATCTGGGTCACCGAGCGCGTGATACTGACCGCCAGCCAGCCACTCGACGACCACACGTGGCTGGCGGCCGCACGCGAGCTCGATCCGACCGACGAGGACTGGTTCGTCCGCGTGACCGCCATCTGCGGATCCGTGAACTGAAGGAGGGAGCGATGAGGAAGCCGATCGCATCCGTCGCGGCGGTCGCGACCTCGGCGCTCCTGCTCCTCGGGCCCGCGGCCGGCTCGGCCGCGGGCACCGCGGGCCGCCCCGGCGACGTCGTCTTCGCGCGCACCGACGCCCGTACCGGCGCGAGCGACGTCTATCGGGTCGATCTCGACGGTCGCCGACCAGTCCACCAGACCGCGACTGGAGTCGACTTCAACCCCGCCTACGCGCCGGACGGGCGCCGGATCGCCTTCGCCAGCCGGCGGCGCGGCGACGCGCCCGAGATCTGGGTGATGGACGCCGCCGGCCGCAGCGTCGCCAGGGTCACGGGCAGCGCCCGCGCCGACGCGCGCGACCGGGACCGGCAGCCCGTGTGGGCGCCCGACGGGAGGTCGATCCTCTTCGTGCACGCGGACGACGGCGAGCGGTTCCGCCACGGACATCTGGCGGGTCGGCTCGCGCGACCGGCCGGGCGACGAACGTCACTCGCTCGCCCGGCGCCGAGACCTGGCCGCCTTCGGGCCCGACGGCTCGCTGCTGTTCGTCCGGTCGCGCGCCATCACCGGGGCTTCGCCGCCGACCGGAAGCATTCGTCCGTCGCGGCACGCAGCCGCACCTCGGTCCTGACACGGCTAGCTCGCCTTCGTCGAGGCGCGGCAGATATTCCTGACGCTCGGCCAGCGGGCCACGAAGGTCGCCGACGGCGCGTCCCCACGCTTGGACCGGCGACGGACCCCGCCTCGTGTACACGGCACCCGACGGCCTGCGCGTCGTCTCGGTCCCTGGTGGCGAGAGCCTCCGTGTCCCGCGGGCGGCCGGTTCGATCCGGGACGGCGCGCCAACCGTCCGGCCGCAGGCGGCGAGCCGCCGACCGCGGCCGAGACGCGGCACAATGTCAGGGAGCCCCCGTAGCTCAGTGGATAGAGCAGCGGTTTCCTAAACCGCGTGCGCTGGTTCGATTCCGGCCGGGGGCACCTCTCGCGGACGCGGTTACCGTGACGGGGCGCCGCGCGGGTCGTCCTCGACGAACTCCTCGACCTCCGGCAGCTTGTCGACGACGACGTAGCGCTCGTGCCGCTCCACGACTCGCTCGACGTCCGGGTGCTCGTGGCCCGCAAGGACGGCGAAGCGGTCGTCCTGCCGGCGGATCACGTCGTACTCCCCGAGTGTCATCTCGATGCGGCCCGTGCACGCACCTGCCACCCCGCACTCGCACACGAACTCGAAGACCTCGCTCTGCGGCGCGTCAGCCTGTCGGTTGAGCGCCGCACGGCGCTCGTTCACCTCCCGGAAGACCGCCTCGTTCGCGGCCTGACGCTCGTTCCTGCTCTGGCGGCGGGGTTCTCCCATTGGCTCAGGCTTCAACTCGGGCCGTAGCCCGTGGGTGCCGCGAGCGCTGAGTTCCTTCGCTCCAGGTCGTGACACTCAGCTCGGAGAGCGTCGCTACTTCGGCACCTTCTCCCGACGAATGCTCGAGGAACCAATTGTGACGGACGACCCGGGCGTCTGCGAGGGCCGGTCGGGCGGCCGACGCCCTCGCGCGCTCCCGAGAAGTTCAGTCGAGACGTGTGCGCGCGCCGTGCTACGCTCGGGCTCCTCAGTTCGAGGGGTGTCGGGGAGTCTGATGGGGGTCGGGGTCTCGAGTAGGGACGTGGCAAGGGGACGGCGCCGACGGGCGGCGGCGGCGGCGGCGATCGCCGGGGTCGTGTGGCTCGGTGCGCCCGTCGCCGGGGCCGAAGAGGGCGTCCCAGCGCCGGAGCCCCCGCCAGCTCCAGCTCCCGCTCCTCCGCCGCCGCCCGCGCCCGATCCGGCGCCGCCGTCTCCGGCTCCGCCGCCGCCCCCGCCGCCTCCGCCCGCCTCGCCGCCGTCCGGGCCGACCGTGGCGCCGCCCGCAGCCTCACCCGCACCCCGGCCGGTCGCGACGCCGACGGTTGCAACCCCGACTGCGACGAGCGTCCCTCGGCCAGCTGCCGGCCGGCAACGCTCGACGCTCGCCCGGCGTCCCGCGAAGGCGAAGGGACAGCGGCCCGCGACGCGCCCGCCGGCTGTGCCGGTCCGCCGGCTCTGGCACCGGCCGCGCGACGACTCCCCCGCCTTCCGCCAGGCGGGCACCGTCGTGCTCGGCGCCGCCCCTCGCGAGGGGGGCACCTCCGAGTCGCTCTGGGCCACAGGCGTGATCCTCCTCGCCGCCTGCGGCCTCCTGCTTCTCGCTGCGGTCGCCAGCCCGCGAGTCCTGCGTGGCGCCGTGCTCGGCCTCACCGACCGCCGCGCCGAGCTTTTCGCGGCGGCCATCAGCTTGCTGCTCGGCCTCCTCATCGCACATGCCGTCCCAGGTTAGGAGCTCTCTCGTGCGCCTCTCGCCCATTCTCGCCGCCGTAGCCGTTCTCGCCGCCGCCGGGGGCGCGGCCGCCGCACCCCCTGAGCTGACCCTGCCGCCGGACATGACCGTGGAGGCCGACGGGCCGGGCGGCACGATCGTCACGTTCAGCGCGACGGCGACGAACAGCGGGCGGGCCGTTTTTCCGGTTACGTGTACACCGCCTTCGGGATCGACGTTCCCGCTCGGCACGACGGAGGTCGAGTGCGCCGCGGTCTTGAGCGAGGAGGAGACGCTGACCGGGTCGTTCCACATCAGCGTTCGAGACTCGACTCCGCCGACCCTGACAGTGCCGGCCGATCTTAGCCTGACCGCGGAGACCTCACTCGGGCTCGACGGGACCGACGAGCGCATCGCAGCCTTCCTCGCCGGCGCCATTGCGACCGACGTCGTCACGATCGAGCCGCCCGTCGTACACGATGCTCCCGCGACCTTCCCTGTGGGGACCACGGCGGTCACGTTCACGGCCACCGACGCGGCGGGCAACTCGACCTCCAAGAGCGCGACGGTCGCCGTGATCGGCCCCCCGCCCCCGGGGTCGCCCCCCTCAGACCCACCCCCGCCGGGACAACCGGGCCCGCCTTCAGCGACGACGCCGCCGGATCGTGTTCCCCCTGGGAACCCGGTCGGCCTCGCCGCCCGGACGACGTCGCGCACCGCCTTCCTCAGCTGGCGCGCGCCCGCCGACCAGGATCTCGACCGATACGAGGTGCTGCGCTCGCTCGCGTCGGAGCCGCCGGCCTCGGCCTCTCGCGTCTACGCGGGTCCGGTTGCCGGCTTCACCGACCGGCGGCTCCAGAACGGCGTCCTCTATCGCTACGTCGTCGTCAGCGTCGACCGGGCCGAGAACCGCTCCGCCGGCGCGGCCATCACCGTCATGCCGAGGCGCGCGCTGCTGGTGGCTCCGCGAGACGGGGCGCGCCTCTCGGCGCCGCCCCGCCTCTTCTGGGCCAGGATCCGCGGTGCGACCTACTACAACGTGCAGCTCTTCCGGGGCCGGACGAAAGTGCTCTCGGCCTGGCCGTCGGCGAACGCGCTGCGCCTTTCGTCTCGCTGGCGATTCGAGGGGCGGCAGCTGGCGCTCGCGCCCGGGACCTACCACTGGTACGTCTGGCCGGGCTACGGACGGCGGGCCGCAGCCCGGTACGGCGAGTTGCTCGGTCCGAGCAGCTTCGTGGTCGTGAAGAGGTGACGGCCCGGAGGGGGCGGCTGTTCGCCGCCCCCTGCGGCCAAGCTAGGACGTCGGTGCGCGCACGAGCCCGAAGCGCGACAGGAACTCCTGAGCCGTGTGCGTGTCCAGCCTGTACGTCCTGTCGGTCGCCCGGCACATCGCGTCGCCCGTCACCGTCAGTGACACCACTAGGTTGCTGGTCATCCCGCCCAGGAAGTGCGGGCCACCCGAGTCGCCGTAGCACGTGCCCCCGTTGCCCGTCGACGGGTTCATGCTCAGCGTGAGCCAGGTCGGCTGGAGCGACAGGGCTGTCTGCTGGGCGACGAGGCGGTTCGTCTCGTCGATGAATCCGTGCGGTCCACCCTTCTTCGACGTCCTTACGATCCCGTAGCCGACGGTCGTGAACGTGAGTTGCCTCAGCTCCTTCTGGCCATACGTGCTCAGCAGCCCGAGGCTCGGCAGCTGCGCCGGCGTCATCGATTGCGGCGTGGCCAAGGTGACCATCGCGATGTCGGCCGCGTCCGAGCCGCCGCCCGGCTGCCCGAACGCCTCGTGGTTCACGAAGCTCGCGACGGCGACGAGATCTGAAGGCGACTCGGCGTCCTCGTCGTACGACGGGCTGAACGAGACCCAGAACTCGGTCTCCTCCGGCCAGTCGACCATACAGTGGGCCGCCGTCAGGAAGAGCGTCGGGCTGACGAGTGTGCCGGTGCAGAACTCGTCGGGACCCGGGCTCTCCTCGTTCCAGTCGGCGACGAGCGCGCCGACATTCGGATGCCGCAATCCGTCTGGCTCGCCGAACGTGATCGCCCCGGCGGACGCCACGCCGAGCACGAGAGCGAGAAGAACGAGCGCAATAAAGGCCGTACTCCGCATATACCCACCCCTCCCTCCAAGCGTTGGAACCGGAGTATGCAGCCATGCTGCCTCGTTCGCGCGCCGCAAGCAAGGTTCCGGGCTAGGAGCCGTACGCGATCGGCGTCCGCGCGGGAGGGTCGCGCACGACGCCCGAGGAGGAAGGGCACGCAACGTCCGCGAACCAGCACGGACGATGAAACATCGGCCCGTCGTGTCGGTCGCGGGCGTCGCGCTCGCTCTCGGAATCGCCCTCGCTCCCTCGGCATCGGCCGAGAACGCCAACCCCCACGTCCCCACGGTGGCGCTGAACCGGATGCAAGTCCAGTACGGACGGCCGATGGCGTTGCCGACCTGGCTGCCGGCCGGCTACGTGTACAAGGGGCACGTCGGCTTGCGCGACCACTCATTGACGGTCGGCTACGTGAGGGCGGGCCGCCTGATCTGGTTCATGCTCCTGAACGACTTCAGGCGCTGTACGACGAGCCGGTGGGTGCGCGCGATGACCGTCCCGGACTCGAAGGCACGGCGAGGCTGTCATCCAGGGGCTGGTTTGTTCTACGTCTGGTCGCATGACGCACCGCTACGGCAGGTCGACCGAGTCGCGCGGAGCGTTCGCAGGACCTGGACCGAGCAGGGATAAGCGATCGGGCCGCGCCTCGTGATGCGGCCTGGGCCTCGGTACGGGACGATCCACTAATAGGAGTCTCGCGAGCGTCCCCTTAGTGGCGCAGCCTCAGCCCCACGACGACTTGCGGGGCCGTATCCGCGCCTCAGGACCCATCGTTGTGCGATGGAGACCACTTTCAACGAACGAGGGGGTCCCAAATATGCGATTGCTCCGATTTCTGAGGTACGTCGTGCCGGCGACCGTCATCGCGGCAGCTGCCGCGTCGCTTCTTGCAGCCGGGGCTGCTGCGGACTCGATCGCAGCGTGCCCGAACCCGACGGCGACCGGCACGGCAGGCAACAACACGATCGTCGGGGGGCCCGGCGCCGATCGGATCAACGGGCTCGCCGGGGACGACTCGCTCTACGGACTGGACGGGGTCGACTGCCTCGCCGGGGGCGACGGCATGGACGACCTCTACGGCGGATCAGGCACGGACTCGCTCTACGGGGGAGCGAACGACGATGACCTGAACGGGGGCATCGGCAACGACACGGTCTATGGCGACGCCGGAGTCGACTTCATCAGCGGAGGCCTCGGCAATGACTCGCTGTACGGAGGCGATGACATCGACGAGATCTACGGCGGCACCGGCGACGACCAGATCTTCGGCGAGGCCGGCCCCGACCTGCTCAACGGCGGCACCGGCCGCGACCGGATCAACGGCGGCGCGGAGAACGACGTGATCAACGGCGACTCCGACGACGACATTCTCTTCGGTGCCGCGGGCAACGACCTGATGTCGGGCGGCCCCGGCCGAGATCGCGTGAACGGCGGCGCCGGCGCAGACACCCTGATCGGCGGCCCCGACGTCGACATCATCGTCGGCGGCGGCGGCAACGACCTGATCATTGCCGTGGACAATGAGCGCGGCGACCGGGTCGGCTGCGGCGCGGGCCGGGACAAGGCGGTCGTGGACTTCGGCGACTTCGTCTCGTTCTGCGAGGTCGTTCACCGCGTCCGGCGCTGAACGGACTGCTTCGGCGGGGGGAGGTACTTTGCCTCTCCCCGCCCCGCAGCCAGCTGGACACTCAACCTGCTCGCAGCGCGGAGCGACGCTGCTTCGACCATCTGGAGTTCGAGGCGGTATCGGCGCGCGAGCTCGGTCTGGGGGCATCGGCAAGGCCGGCCGAGGATCGGCTGCCCGTGACCGAAAAGCGGGCTCCCCCGTTGTGTAGCTGTCAGCAACGGAAAGGGGCGTCACATGTACATCGGCGTGGGCCTGCTCGGCCTGATTCTGCTGATCGTGCTGCTCGTGATCCTGCTCTAGGCGAAGCGATCCACAACCGAGGAGGTTGCTCGAGATGGAACACCGCACCATGACCGACGTCTGGGCGTATCGAAACCCGGGCTGGTTGGACGATGATCTCACGGGCTACGAGATCGAGGCCGCGGACGGCGACATCGGGAAAGTGGACGAGTGCAATCGCGAGGTCGGAGCCAGCTACCTCGTGGTGGACACAGGACCATGGATCTTCGGCAAGAAGGTCATGCTCCCCGCCGGCGTGATCCAGGACATCGATCACGACAGCCAAAGAGTCTTCGTCGACCGCACGAAGGACGAGATCAAGAACGCGCCCGAGTTCGACGAGGCCCGCTACCGCGAGCCCCTGTACCGCGACGAACTCGGCGACTACTACGCAACCCGCGCAGCAGACCGAGGGTTCTAGGAGTGTCAGGCGGGGCCGCCGCTGCGGCCCCGCCTAATTCCTTCGAGAGGTCTTGACGCCCGCCAATGACCGAGGCTCTCGGACGGACGGCTCCGGCCCGAGGAGACCTCAGTGGCGCACCGGCTGGGCTCGACCGCACCGGACGCAGCTCCGGACACTGAAGCCGAGCACGTGGAGGGCCGGGCCGGCGAACCGGTGACCCACGAGGAGGCAAAGCAACAGTCGCACACGTTCACTCTCGGCACCTCGAACCGCTTCACCATGTCCCTCGCACGCGGTTGACCGTCGCGGTTGACTGCCGGCTCGGTGCTCGCGTCGCGGAGCCTCCGTGCAGTCAGGAAGTCGTAAGGCTTCCGTCAAGAACTGCGCGAGTACAGTGTACTCGCCCCCTCGGTCGAGCAGAAGGGCTGGGAGCCGGGCGACACGCGCGCCAGCGAGGGAGAGGGCTGCAGTCGGCCGCCCGGCTCACTCCGAACCGGACGTGGGTTACCGGCTTCGCGGAGAGAGGCATAGGGTATTGAGGCGGGCCGGGCGCTCCGGCCGAAGAATCCTCTCCCCATCGGCCGGCTCCGCGGCCCGGCTCGCCTGGCTCCAGAATGTCGACTGATTCCGCAGCGTGCGACCCCAGAAAGGGGTAGAGACCCCCGGGCCACCCCACGCTCCTGGTTTGAACATGCCCCAGCGATGGAAATGAAGCGCTTTTCTCCCACTACGCCTAGGAGGCAAGAAGATGGCGCAAGCTGAGCGCTCCCGAGACCCAGCCTGGCGGGCCCGGTGGACGGTAGCCCCGGGCGCGGGGTACACGAGCGAGACCAAGCCATTCTTCCTCACCAGCGAGTTCCTGGCCTTCATCCTTCTCGTGATGGGCCTGGGCATCGGCACCGCCGTCTCCGACGACGTCGACCCGCGCCTGTTCTGGATCCTCACGACTGCCGCCACCGGGCTGTACATGCTCAGCCGCGGCATCGCGAAATCCGGCAGCCGCAGCCGAGCATACGACCCACGGGAGGACGTCGAAGTCGGTCGTCGCGACTGATGACGCTCGACAGCCCACCCGCCCGCCCGCTCCGGCGGGAGAGGACGAGACCGCCGCGGTGAGACGAAAGGAGGTGAGTTGAATGCCCTTGCTCTGGTTCCTGGTGTTGCTGCTGATCATCTTCGCGATTGTCGGGGGCGTCACAGTCAACAACTGGCTCTTCGTAATCCTGGTCGTCGCATTGATCCTGGCGCTCGTCGGCGCCTTCTGACGCAATCTCGACCCGCTACGGCTCCGAGTCGAGTCTCGCGAGTGCGGTTTCCCAGTAGTCGATCGCGAGGCCGATCGCCTCCGCGGCCTGGACTTCGCCTGCTTTCAGCAGCGCGCTCCGCTCGAGGAGCAGCGTGGCGATGATCTCTCGGATCTCGGGCGAAGACGGGGACTCCGGGCGCCTTTGCGGTGCTGCCACGCTCCCAGCGTTGGTCGAGCGCCGTCGCCATGCGCTCCCAGTAGGTCTAGTCCCAACCTGTACGGGCGGCTCGCGGCAACATCTGCAGCGGTGCTCGTCCCCCCACGCGCGCGCCAACGCGGTCGCGGCCGGGGCGCTCGCATGCGCGGAAGCGTCGTGAGGTTCGCCGCGTGGGCGCGAGACCGGCTCGCCGCCGCTGCGTCCACTGACCGAGCGCCTGCTCGCCGCCCTGCCCGCGGCGGCCTGGATCGCGCTCTGGGCGCTCGTGCCCCCGGCGAACGCCGCGGCGAAGCTGCGGCCACCTGCAGCAGCTCAAGGCCGCCGAGCTGGAGCTCGCGCGCGACCTGTACGCGCAGAGGTACGAGCCGGTGCGGACCCCCGAACGCTGGGCGCCCTCCGAGCGGCAGCGCGGCCTCCTCGGCGCGACCGACTCGCTCCCGAAGCGTGCGCGCGGGCTGCACGACTGGCCGATCGACGAAGGCACCTTCGCGCGCGTACTGATGATCGTCACCAGCGTCGTCGCGACGGCCATCGGCCGGCTGATCCTCGACCCGCTCGGCCTCTAGCGCGGCGCCGACCGAAGCAGGAGCTCCCGGAGGGCGTCCGGGTCGCCGACCAGACGGGCGACCTCGTCGAGCGACTCGTCGACGGCGCGCGCGAGCGCTTCCGCGCCGCCGAAGCGGTCGAGCGTCTCAGGCGGCACGAACTTGAGCAGCAGCGCGGCGGTTCCCGGAGGCACCGCGGCGAAGTGGACGGTGAGGACGCCGTGGTCTCGGAGGAGCACCATCGCGAGGGCCGCCGTGGCCTCGATCGGGACGAGCGCCGCCTCGCCCAGCCCGGCGCGGCGCAGCGCCTCTGCCAGGATCCGCTCGCCCTCGAGCCGCACCGCGACGGGCGTCCGCGTCACCCAGCCGCCGAGCCGCGCTTCGAGCGCCTCGCCGACGGCGGCCGTCGCCGCGACCAGCTCGCGCACGCGCTCGGGCCGGTATTGCTCCAGCGAGCGGACGACGGCCGGGTAGAGCATCGGCCTCGCCTCGAGGCCGAGCTCGATCGCCCGGGCCCTGATCTCGGCCACAAGCTCGGCGCGGCCCGCGAGCAGGCCGAGCCGCGGCCCGGTCGTCCCGTACTTGTCAAGGGCCGTCACCGCGGCCTCGACGGCGAGTTCGAGCGCCCGCGGCTGGCCGAAGACGACCGGCCCGACCCGGGCGCCGCCCGCGTCGTCGAGGAAGACCGGCGCGCCGAAGTCGCGCGTAAGCTCGTCCTCGGGCAACAGCTCGTAGGTGACCGCGAGCCGCGTCAGCAGCACGAGGTCGGCTCCGGCGGGATCGCCGCCGTCCTCGAGCTCGCCGCCAGCGCGCCGCACGGCTCGTACTCCGGCCGGGTGCGTGTAGCTCGGCGAGACGCCGACGACGCGCGACCCCGGCGAGACGAGGACCTGCATGGCGGCGACGAGCGCGGCCGTCGTCCGGTTCGCGACGAAGACGTCGTCGCGCCCCGCGGAGCCGCCGAGGTGGTCGAGCGCCAGCTCGGTCAGCCGCTCGCCGTACAGCGCGGGCGACAGCTCGTCGTCGAGGACGTCCTCTGCGCCCACCCGGAGCGAGCGGACGAGCCCGGTGAAGTCGAAAACGCCGCCGTCCCGCGAGCGCCGACCGAGGATCCCCCAGGCCGCCCGCAGCTTCGCGAAGTCGGCGCCGGTGCCGGTCAGCACGGCGCCGCGCTCGTAGGGCAGCCACTCAGACAAGGCGTCTCTCGAGGTACGCGGCCAGCCGGGTGAGCGGGAAGCAGATCAGGAAGAACACGAGCATGACGCCCGCGTAGATGGGGAACTCGCCGCGGTCGCCGAAGCCGGCGGGCTCGGGAGCGTTGACGACCTCGACCATCCGCTCGGCCGCCTCGAGCAGCTCGGCGCCGCCGATGATGCCGATGAGCGTCGTATTGAGCACGATCCCGATCAGCAGGCTCACGAGCGGCGGCAGCAGGCGGCGGGCGGCCTGCGGGAGGATCACCGAGACGTGCCGGCCGACCCAGCCGAAGCCGAGCGCCGAGGCTGCCTCGTGCTGCGCGCGGGAGATCGACTGCACGGCGCCGCGGGTCGCCTCGGCGATCTGCGCGCTGCCCCAGAGGGTCAGCGTGACCGTCCCTGCCGTGAAGGGGTCCATCTCGAAGCGGAGCGAGATCGCCGGGGCGCCGAAGTAGACGATGAAGAGCGTGACGATGATCGGCAGCCCGCGCCAGACCTCGATGTAGAGCCGGATCAGCGCACGCGACGGCGCGAAGCGGATCGTCAGCAGCGTGCCCAGCGTCACGCCGATCGCGGTGCTCAGGGCGAGCGACACCGCTGCGATCCGCAGCGTTCCGACAAGGCCTTGCTCCAGCAGGTAACGCGCAACCGGCTCCGCCCACTCGGGCATCGCTATGCCGCCTCCGGCAGCGCGAGGCGGGACTCGAGCAGGCGGATCAGGGCGGAGAGCGTCCAGACGAGCGTCAGGTAGACGAGTCCGAGCACCGTCCAGGCCTCGAGCGTCTCAAGTGTCAGCGCCTGGATCTGGAAGGCCGTCGTCGTCAGCTCTTCGTAGGCGATCACGTAGAGCAACGCCGTGTTCTTGAAGACGGCGATGTAGGTGTTGATCGACGACGGCAGCGCGATGCGGCCGCCGATCGGCAGGGTCACGCTCAGGAAGGTTCGGAACCGGGTGAACCCGAGCGCCAGCCCAGCCTCCCGGAACCCGTACGGGACGGCCTCGAAGCCGGCTCGGAAGTTCTCGGTGTTGAACGCCCCGCCCCAGACCATCACAGAGAGCCACGCGATCGTGAACACGTCCAACCGCGTCGACTCGAACTGCCCGAGCCCGAAGTAGAGGAAGAAGATCTGGACGAGGATCGGGGTGTTGCGGATCAGCTCGACGTAAGCCGCGGCCACCTGGCCCAGGATCGGGATCCGGTGGGCGCGGGCGGCGCCGAAGACAATCCCGATCACGAGCGCGCCGAAGATGGCGATCGCCGAGACCTTCACGGTGCGGCCGAGCCCGCGCAGAAGGGGCTCCCAGTTCTCGCTGACGAACCCGAAAAGGTCGTAGGTGGCGGCGACGATCACCGGTCAGGGGCGGGAGCGGCCGCGTCGGCGGCCGCTCCCGTGCTCCTCGGCTGCCCTCGGCCTACGGGCAGACCGTTTCCGCAGGAGGCTCGCTGGCCGGCGCGTACCCGAACGTGTTGTTCGGCCGAAGGATGTTCTTCGCAAACGCGGCCACGAAGCGCGGCGGGACGGTGTTCTGCAGGATCGGGTAGAACCGGTCGGCCTTCCGCATCAGCTCAAGCCTCGAGTTGACCCATCGCTGCATCGCTCTGTACCCCTGCCTCATCCCGATCCCGTACGGGAGGGGGAGGAAGAGGTCGTTCGTGAGCTTCAGGTCGCGGTTCGTGGCAGCGATCCCGACGAGGACGGTGTCGTCCCACATGAGCGTGTCCGCCCGGCCCTGCTCGAACGTGAGCCGCGCGTTCGTCAGGTTGTCCTGCACGATCAGGTTCGTGCTCGTGAAGCACTTCCTGACCCACGTCTCGTAGATCGAGCCGCTCGTTGTAACGACCGTCTTGCCCGCGAGATCCCGGAGCGAGTTGATTCCGGCGTTGTTGCGGACGAGCAGCCGCCCGGTCGCCTTGTAGTACGCGCGCGAGAAGTCGATCCGCGTGTCGCGGGCGCGGGTGTACGTGAAGGTCGAGATGACTAGGTCGACTCGTCCGGTCGTAATCAGCGGTTCGCGGGCGGGCGTGGGCGCGCAGACGAAGCTGACGCGGCTTGCCCGGCCAAACGCGTAGCGCGCGAACCAGCGGGCGATCTCGACGTCGAAGCCCTGGTGCTTGCCGCGGACGTCGATGTAGCCGAACGGCGGCGCGTCGCACTTGACCCCGATGATCCAGCGCTTGCGGTTCTTGACCGCCGTCGGCAGCGGCGGCAGCGTGGCGGCCTCCGCCTGCGGGGCAGTCGCGTGCGCCGGTCCGACCGCAGGCGCCGAGAGCGCCCAGGCTGCGAACGTCGCCGAGACGGCCGCCGCGAGGGCGACCGCCAGTGTGAGTCGCTTCATTCGTCTCCTCCTTGGTGTTGTTCCTCGGCCAACTCCTCGAGGGAGTGGGCGAGCTGCAGCGTCCGCCTGAGGAACGTCTTCGTCTCCTCGTGCTGCGGACGGTCGAGCACTTGCACCGGCACGCCCTCCTCGACGATCCGGCCCTGGTCCATGAACACGACGCGGTCGCCCACCTCGCGGGCGAACTGCATCTCGTGGGTGACGACGATCATCGTCATCCCGTCGCGGGCGAGATCGCGCATGACGACGAGCACCTCGCCGACGAGCTCCGGGTCGAGCGCCGACGTGACCTCGTCGAAGAGCATCACGTGCGGCTCCATCATCAGGGCCCGGGCGATCGCGACGCGCTGCTGCTGGCCGCCCGAGAGCTGGTGGGGATGCTGGTCCGCCTTCTCCGCCAGCCCGACACGGTCGAGCAGCTCGCGTGCCCGGTGCTCGGCCTGGTCGCGGGAGAGCTTCTTGATCCGCCGCGCGGCGAGCGTCAGGTTGTCGATCGCCTTCAGGTGCGGGAAGAGGTTGAACTGCTGGAAGACGATCCCCACGCGCTGGCGGACGGCCGACACGTCGACGCCCTTGCGCGTGATCTCGTTCCCCTCCAGGAAGATCCGGCCGCTGTCGATCGGCTCGAGCAGGTTGATGCAGCGCAGGAGCGTGCTCTTCCCGCTGCCGCTGCGCCCGATGACGACGAGGACCTCGCCCGCGGCCACGTCGAGGTCGATCCCGTCCAGGACCAGGTTCGAGCCAAAGCTCTTGCGGAGCTCCACGCAACGCACGATCGGCCCTCCGCTCGCCTGGACTGCTGCTGACGTCACTCCGCCCTCCGGCCCACGAATGAGCCTCGATCAAAGTGAGTCGACGGGCCCAAGTCAAGACCAGTTTTTCCGGGCCGCGCCCAGCGGTTCTCCCAGCAGGCAAGCCGTCGTAGTGCGATATTTCCCGGACGCGAGCGGCGAAAGGGGGCAACATGCGAAGCACGCTGATCCGGCAGCTCGCCATCGCCCTGATCGGAGTCGTGTTCGTCGCGTCCGGGTGCAACCTCGGCGGAGACGACGACGACGACGGGGGCGAGGCGGGCGGCGAGACGCAGACGCAGACGCAGCCCGGCCAGACTGGCGGAGACCTGCTCCAGACGGTCACGAGCCGCGGCAGGCTGATCTGCGGCGTCAACGACGCCGTGCCGGGCTTCGGGTTCGTCACCGAGGGCGGCGACTTCGAGGGGTTCGACATCGACTACTGCCGCGCCGTGGCGGCGGGGATCCTCGGCGATCCCGAAGCGGTCGACTTCAGGCCGCTGACGGCCGAGCAGCGGTTCACCGCGCTCCAGGCGGGCGAGGTGGACGTCCTGATCCGCAACACGACCTGGACGTCGAGCCGCGACGGCTCGGAGGGGGCCCGCTTCCTGACAACGACGTTCTACGACGGTCAGGGGATGATGGTGCAGGCGGACTCGGAGTTCCAGGAGCTCGAGGATCTGGACGGCGCGACCATCTGCGTCCTCTCGGGCACGACCACCGAGCTCAACCTCGCAGCGCAGTTCGAGGCCCGGAACCTCGACTTCGAGCCCCTGTCCTTCGAGGACAACGATCCCCTGCAGCAGGCCTTCCAGCAGGGCCGCTGCGAGGCGTGGTCCTCCGACCTGTCGCAGCTCGCGGGCATCCGGTCGAACTGGCCTGACGGCGAGGGCGGCCCGGAGGCGCTACGGATCCTCGACGTGACGATGTCGAAGGAGCCCCTCGGGCCCGTCGTGGCGGACGGCCAGGAGGACTTCGCGGACGCGGTCAACTGGATCGTGATCGCGACGATCCAGGCCGAGGAGTTCGGGATCACGTCGGAGAACATCGACGAGCAGCTGAACTCCGAGGACCCGGAGGTCCAGCGCTTCCTCGGCCAGCCGGTCGAGGGCGAGCCGTTCGATCCGGGTCTCAACCTCGACGCCGAGTTCGCCGCGAACGTCGTCCGGGCGGTGGGCAACTACGGCGAGATCTTCGAGCGGAACGTCGGCCCCGACACGGGGCTCGGCCTCGAGCGCGGACTCAACGCGCTCTGGACCGAAGGCGGGCTCCATTACCCGCCGCCGTACCGCTAGCCGAGCCGACGGGGGCGCCTTCGCGGCGCCCCCGTCCTTCACCCGGTGAGCCGTCCGGCACCCTGGCGCGACGTCCGCGTCCTGCGGATCGCCTTCCAGGCGGCCTTCCTCGTCGCCGTCGTCGCATTCGTGCTCTGGATCGTGGACAACACGGTCGGCAACCTGGAGCGCAGGGGCATACGCACGAGCTTCGACTTCCTCGACCAGCCGGCCGGCTTCCGCATCCCCGGCTCGGACTTCCGCACGTCGCAGAGCATCGGCGACGCGATCCTCGTCGGCGTCGAGACGACGATGAAGGTCTCGGCGATCGGCATCGTGCTCGCCTTCCTGCTCGGCGTCTTCGTGGGAGTCGCCCGGCTGAGCCCCAACTGGCTCGTGCGCCGGGCGGCCGCGCTCTACGTCGAGTCGCTGCGGAACGTCCCGGTGCTCGCGATCATCTTCTTCTGGTACCTGGCCGTGATTCTGAGGCTGCCCACCGTCGAGGTGGCCGGGCTCTTCGTCTTCTCGAACCGGGCCTTCGCCGTTCCGGACCTGACGCTCGAGGACGGGATCGAGCTGTTCGGGATCGCCGCCCTCGTCGGCCTGGTCGCGGCCGCGGTCGTCTGGCGCTGGCGCACGCGCCGGTTCGACGCGACCGGCGAGCCGCACCACCGTGTCCTCTGGGGCGCGGGGCTGCTCGCCGCCGTTCTCACCGTCGGCTTCTTCGCGGCCGGTCGTCCGATCGGGCTCGACACGCCGGAGCGCCTGCGGTTCGGCTTCGCCGGCGGGCTGCGGATGAGTCCCGAGTTCGCGGGCCTTCTGATCGCGCTCGTCCTCTATACGGCGAGCCACATCGCGGAGGTCGTGCGCGGCAGCATCCTAGCCGTCCAGAAGGGGCAGGGCGAAGCCGCGGACGCGCTCGGCCTCTCGCCGTTCCAGCGGCTGCGCTTCGTCGTCCTCCCGCAGGCGTTCCGAATCATGATCCCCCCGCTCGCCAACCACTTCCTCAATCTCGTGAAGAACTCGTCGCTCGGGGTCGCGATCGCCCTGCCCGAGGTGACGCGCGTCGTGCGGATCGCGATCTCGCAGCGCGCTCCGGCGCCCCAGTCGATCGTGATGCTGATGGGCATCTATCTCGTCTTCTCCCTGTCGATCGCGCTCGTCACGAACCTCGTCAACCGGCGGCTGCAGCTGAAGGGGCGGACGTGAGCACCTCGCCTCTCCAGGAGCCGATCCCCGTCCCGGAGGAGGGGCAGCCGATCACGCAGCTCGGCCCCCGCGAGTGGGCCCGGCAGAACCTCTTCCGCACGTGGTTCGACACGGCCCTCACGGTCGTCTTCTCCCTCATCCTCGCCTGGGCGCTCTACCGCGCGGGCCGGTTCGTCTTCTTCACCGGCCGCTGGGAGATCATCGACCGGAACCTCACCAACCTGCTCGTCTTCCGCTTCCCCCGTGACGAACTCTGGCGAGTCTGGACCGGGCTGTTCGTGCTCGCCGGCACCTTCGGCGTGGCTGCGGGCTCGGCGGCGCGGACGCGCGACCAGGCCGTGGCGGAGGGGCGGGTCGCCCCGCCGGAGGAACGGCTGGTGCTGCGCCGGTTCGGACCCGTCCTGCTGCTCGTGGCGGTGCTCCTCTACTTCGCGGGCACGCTCTCGGCCTTCCTCCTGACGGCGGGCGTCGCGGTGGTCGCCGTCGCCGCCCGCTTCGCGGGCTACCGCGTGCCGCCGAACCGCGCCGGCTGGGGATTCGCAGTCGGCATCCTCGGACTCGTCGCCGCCTTCACCGTGATCCTCGGCTTCGGAGGCGTGGGCTGGGACCGCTGGGGCGGCCTGATGCTGACGATCTTCCTGGCGGTGGGCGGAATCACGATCTCGTTCCCGATCGGGGTCCTGCTCGCGCTCGGCCGACGCTCGACGTTCCCGGCGGTACGGGTGGTGTGCGTGGGCTACATCGAGCTCATCCGCGGCGTGCCCCTGATCACGGTGCTCTTCATGGGCGCGTTCATGCTGGGCTTCTTCCTGCCGCCGGGCACGGAGACGCCGAGCCTGGAGACTCGGGCGCTCGTCGCGCTCGTCGTCTTCACCTCCGCCTACGTTGCCGAGATCGTCCGCGGGGGGCTCCAGTCCGTCCCGCGCGGGCAGATCGAGGCCGCCTACGCGGTCGGCCTCTCCCCGCTCCGCACGACCGCTCTGATCGTGCTGCCGCAGGCCCTGCGCGCGGTGATCCCGGCCATGGTCGGCCAGTTCATCACGCTGTTCAAGGATACGTCCCTGGTCGCGATCATCGGGCTCACGGAGCTACTCGGCGTGTCGAGCATCGTCACGAGCCAGCCCGACTTCCTCGGACAGGGCCTCATCTTCGAGACGCTCGTCTTCGCCGCCTTCGTGTACTGGGTGGGGTCATACTCGATGTCCAGGGAGAGCCAGCGCCTCGAGCGCCGACTGGGGGTGGGGCAGCGATGAGCACCGAGCAGTTGCGATCGGCAGCCACGGAGCCCGGAACGGGAGCGCCGATCATCGTCTGCGAGGGAGTGGAGAAGTGGTTCGACTCGTTCCAGGCCCTGAGCGGGGTCGACCTCGTCGTCGGACGCCAGGAGGTGGTGGTCGTCTGCGGCCCGTCCGGGTCGGGGAAGTCCACGCTCATCCGGTGCATCAACCGGCTGGAGAAGCACGACCGCGGCCGGATCGTCGTTGACGGGATCGAGCTCACCGACGACGTGCGGAACATCCAGGAGATCCGGCGGGAGGTCGGGATGGTGTTCCAGCAGTTCAACCTCTTCCCGCACTTGACCGTCCTCGACAACATCACGCTCGCCCCGCGCCAGGTGCGCCGCTGGTCGAAGGCGCGCGCGCGGAAGACGGCGATCGAGCTGCTGGAACGCGTCCGGATCCCGGAGCAGGCGCACAAGTACCCCGGCCAGCTCTCGGGCGGGCAGCAGCAGCGGGCGGCAATCGCCCGCGCCCTCGCGATGGCGCCGAAGATCATGCTCTTCGACGAGCCCACGTCGGCGCTCGACCCGGAGATGATCAAGGAGGTGCTCGACGTCATGTTCGAGCTGGCCGCGCAGGGCATGACCATGATCGTCGTCACCCACGAGATGGGCTTCGCCAGGGGCGTGGCCGACCTCATGGTGTTCATGGACCGCGGCGAGATCGTC
>JACVRU010000018.1 GCA_014534295.1 Thermoleophilia bacterium
AGCCCCGTCTTGACCCTCAGCGTCCCGATCTCGAGCATCGGCGGAAGTCTACCGAGGGCCCTCGAGGCAGCCCGTGATCGTGTCCCGCTCCTCCGGCGTCGGGGGGGCGTTCCAGACCATGACGACGTTCTTCGTCCGCAGGAGGACGTCGTCGATCGGGATCGAGCGGCCGGCGAACCGGCGGTACGCGCTCTCGATCCGCTCGGCCTCTCCGTCGTCCTCGCCGAATGAGACGTCGGCGAAGTTGTCGGTCGGGAGCCGGACTCGCATCGCGCCCCCGAGGGCGGTCGTGGCGACGAAGTCGAGGCCGCGCGTGGTCACCTTCACCCCAGCCGCCTGGAGACAGGCGCGGCTCGGCTCGAGCGCGTAGCGCTCGGGCTCCGCGGCCGGACCGGCGCCGCCGCACCCGGCGGCCACCGCGGCGGCCGCGATCCACGCGGCCGGCATCCACTTCAGGCCCATCGGGAGCCGGACTCTAGCCCAATGGACGAGGGGCGCGGCTCGCGCCGCGCCCCTCGTCTGCCGTACGCCCTCTCGCTACGGGAGCTGCAGGTCCGGGTCGGTGGCCAGGTCGTACACGTCCTGGAGGGAGAGCTTCGTATCCGAGCTCGTTCCGTCGCTGCCCGTCGTGTCCTCGTACGTCAACGAGTCCGACCAGGCGGCGTCGCTCCAGGCGGCGTCGCTCCACGCCGCGCTCGACCAGGCCGCGTCGCTCCAGGCCGCGTCGCTCCAGCCCGCGTCGCTCCAGGCCGCGCTCGACCAGGCCGCGCTCGACCAGGCCGCGTCGCTCCAGGCCGCCGAGTGCCAGGCGGCCGTGTCGAACACCATGCCGCTACCGCCCGACGCCGAGACGACGAAGGGGAGCAGGCCGGAGTTGGCCACGGGGATGTTCTTGTCGACGCTCGCCTTGACCAGGTTGATCTGGCCCCGGCCCTGGGCCATCATCGACGAGCCGGGCACCCGCCGGGCCGCCTTCATCAGCGCGCCCTTGACCTGGTCCGGGGTGAGGCTCGGGTTCCGGGCCAGGAGCTGGGCCGCCGCGCCCGCGACCACTGGAGCCGCGAACGACGTGCCGGAGAGCTGCATCGTCGTCGAGCTCAGGACGTTGGCGGGCCGCTCCGTGCGGAGCGTCGCGCCTGCCGGGACCGGACCGACCATGTAGCGGCCCGCCGCGACGACCTCGGGCTTGAGGAAGCCCTCGTTCGTGTAGCCGTAGGCCGACCACGGCGCGACCGTGTCGTCGCCGATCCTGCCCGTGCCGCCCAGGTCGAACGCGCCCACCGTGATCACGAACGGGTCGTTGCCCGGTGCGTAGCGGACGCCGCTCGGCCCGTCCGGCGAGCCGTAGTTCCCGGCCGCGGCCACGACGACCACGCCGGCGAACCAGAGCTTCTCGACCGCCTTGTTCAGGGGGTGGTAGCGGATCGAGAGCACCGAGGCCGAGTGCAGCGAGAAGTTCGCCACCCGGATGTTGAACCTGTCCTTGTTGTCGTAGATCCACTCGGCCGCCTTGACCACGTCGCTCGTCAGGGCCATGCCGTTGTCGTCCATCACGTCGAGGTCGATCAGGTTCGCGTTGGGAGCCGCACCGGCGAGACCCGGGGCGGAGCCCGCGGCGATCCCGGCCACGAACGTTCCGTGACCGCGACCGTCGAGCACGAGCGGGTTCTGGGCCAGGCTCGTGAACACCTCGCGCCTCACCACCCGGGCGCCGAGATCGAAGTCGGCGCGGGCCTTGTCGATGCCCGAGTCGACGATCGCGATCGTCGGTGCCTTGGGGGCGGGACTGAGCGCGGTGCCCCAGAGCTTGTCGATGCCGTTCTCGTGGGGCCAGAGCTGCGTCGAGCTGTAGCTGGTCGCCCTGACCGGCGCGTCGAGCGTCACGACGAGCCCGTCGATCTTCGCGAGCGCGTTCACCCGCGCCGCCGGGACCTCCGCGGCCACGGCGCCGATCAGGTCGAGCTCCTGCTTCAGCTCGCCAAGGCCGTGGTTCGCCCGTTTGGCGCCGCTGAGGCCCGCTGGGCTCTGGATGATCACGCGGATCTTGCCGCCCGGGTCGGCCGCGACCGCCTGGTAGACGCCCGGTGCGACGTACGCGCCGTCGCCGGAAACCTTGCTCCTCGCGGTCGCCGCCAGCGGCATCGCCAGAGCCAGCGCGAGGACGACCAGCGTCGTCGTGCCCTTCCTGGAGCGATGGTCGCCACCGCGGCCGGTGCTGCCCCAGAGCGCGCTGGAACGGTTCTCGCCGCCCCGGTTGCCGGAGCCCCAGAGCGCGCTGGCCCGTTCGCCTCGCACGCCGCAGTGCGTTGAACGCATTCCTCTCCTCCTGTCGCCGCGCACGAGGCGCGGGGCCGCATAGCCGTCTGCGGGAATCGTGTGTCGGGGCCCGCCGACGTTCCTCCCCCGAAAGGGGGTGGGCCCAGAAGTTCACTCGATCGAGGGAACGAGCTAGCCGGCGAGCTCTTCCGCGAGCAGCGCGCAGGCCGCCCACCGCCAGGCGAGGTCGTCGTCCGCGAGCAGGCGGTCCAGCGCCGCCGAGACGGCCGGGAGACCGTCGGCCTCCGCTTCGAGGCGCCCCAGGGCCCCGCGCAGCGCCTCGGCCCGGCCGGGGGCGTCGAGCGCCTCCGCAACGACGGACACGGCCCGGCCGTCCGGCTCGAGCTCGCGCCTGGGGTCGCCGCCGGAGGCGAGGACGAGCAGCGCCCGCCGCCGCGCGCCCCGCACCTCCGCCTCGGCGAGCCCGAGCGCCTGCGCGGCGAGGTAGGCGAGCTGCACTTCGTGCTCCCCGCCGCCGGCCTCGAGCCCCTCGAGCAACGCCCTGAGCTCCATCGCCCTCCATTCAAACGGTTCGTAATAAGCCGCACGACGGCTGGAGCCCGACCGCAGCACGCCGGTGGAGTGATGCCGATGGAGCGGTTCCGCTTCAGCGCTTCACTGCGTGCAACTCGGAACCACCAGAGGCAAGGAGGCAAGGAAGATGAGCACCACGACCGCAGACCGCCACGTAGCAGTCGGCTTCAAGCGGTTCTCCCTCCGGCGCGTGCTGGAGTTCGGCGGCTTCGTCGCGGGCGCGATCCTGATCGCGTTCGGCGCGGCCGCGATCTACATGGGCGTCGACGGGCGCACGACCGTCCGCGACAGCCTCGCGGCCGAGAAGATCGTCGGCACCGACGACATGTCCCCGGCCCTGATCACCGAGGGCATCGCCGAGGCCGGCATCGCCGGGACTCCCGGGCTCGTGATCCCGACGAAGGACGTCGCCGGCAAGCCGATCCAGACCGGCGCCGACGCCCGCGCGTTCGCGCAGTACCTGCGCATCCATGCGCTCGAGGCGAGCGGGGGCTTCACCTACGCCGAGATGGGCCGGTTCGCAACGGCGGACGGGAGCCCCAAGGGCACGAGCGACCCGGCGGCGGCGCTGAAGGACGAGAGCGGCAACCCCGTGCCGAACGCGACCCGGAACACGTGGGTCACCGCGACGGCGCTCTCGACCGCGCTCAACATGTCCTACATGGCCGAGCAGCTCGCGCTCTTCGGCCTCGTCGTGGGGATCGCGCTCCTGCTGAGCGGGATCGGCTTCATCGTGCTCGCCTACGCGGCGCTCCACCGGAAGCGCACAGTCTAGGCAGAGCGAAAGAAGACGGCCGGCGCCGCGGGTGGTCCCGGGAAGGCGCCGGCCGTTTCGCTGGTCCGGGGATCCCCGTTAACAGGATCGGCGGGCGTCCTGAGGCAGCCGCTGCGCTGGCAGATGCGGCGCCTGACCGTCATCCCGCTCCTGCCGCTCTCCGTCGCGCTCGCCGGCTGCGCCGGAGCACCTTGCAGGTGCGACTCCAGGCATACGGCTTCTCGGCGTCGCCGGGGGCCGCAGGCCGAAGGTCATCACCCGCATCAGCGGCGCCGGACTGTCATCCCCGACCTTCCCTCGCACCTAAAAGGGCTGGTGGGGGAAACGGTCACAAAGTCTCGCCGCTGTCTGCGGCGAGAAGGCGCGGCAGCGCCGTGGGGTTCTTCGATGTCCTTGCCCCGGGCGCGCCGCGCGAGCTGGGCCGCCGGCGGCGGGCTTAAAGGGGTAGGGCCACCGGCGGCCGAGGAGTTCTAGCAGGCCTCCGTCGTCGCGGGTCGGCGGGCCCCGCTCCGTCTTTCACGTCACCGAGCACCCGGGCGCTCTCGCCGCACTCGCGGCCACGACGACTCCCGCTCCCGCAGACATGCCCGCGCGAGGCGTGAGAAACAGACAGCGCTAGGGAGCCCTTGGTTTCCCGCTTGTATTCGCACCCGTACCCGCAACCCCCCAGGCCCCGTTTGGCCCATGCGGAGCCGGGAGGGATGCGGACGAATAGCCCATCTGCGGCGGGGCTAGTTCGATGCGCTCACCCGGCTCCCGCGTTCAAAGAGGGCCGGCCGAGCCGTGGAGTTGCGGCTGATCCCGGCTCGCTCGCGTCGCGGGAGGATGCGAACCGGCCCCCGTGGAGAGTGGTTTGCCCTGCGCTTGCTAGCTCCTGCCTCGTCGCCCACTTGCCGGCGGTTCGAGCTTCCGAAGGTTTGCCCCCTGAAACCACTCAGGACTTGTGGGGGCTGGCCGGTGATAGACCCTCCTCCCGCCGCGCCGGCCCCCACTTGTGGGGAGACTCGGCCGTCGCTCCTGCTTGATCGGGGGCGATCCCCCGAGCCCGCCCAGAGGCCGGAGAGGCCGTGTCCCGACAGGCCACTAGGCAGGTTCCTCGCCACGCCCGCTAACCCGCTCCGGCGAGCGGCGGCTAACCTTGTCGAGGAGGCGTATTTAGCGCCTTTCTCAACATCTCGAGCGCTCGGTCCGCGAACTCATCTCGCAACTCGCCGGGCTCACGGCGCTCCGTCAGCTCTTCGACGAACTCCCGGAGCGTGTCGTAGTCGAGCGACTCGGTCCTGACCTTCGCGCACACGTCGAGCGAGCCGGCTAACCGGCACTTAGGACGGCTGCATCTCCGTGCACGCACCGGTGCACGCACGCGGCGAGCATTTCTGACATTCCTGGCACACCCGTCCTGCGTAACCATAGGGTTCCGCTCAACCGTGCGGTGTCGAATGGGCCCGCCAGGATTCGAACCTGGGACCTGACGGTTATGAGCCGCCTGCTCTGACCGCCTGAGCTACGGGCCCTTCCGGGGGCAGCGTAGCGCTCCGGTTAGACTCCTCCCGGTGAGGACGTTCCTCCGCGAGCGAGAGCTCCGGGCGAAGCCCAGACCGGAGCCGGAAGCGCGCCCGAGGCGGGGCCTGGCAAAGGCGTTCCAGCGGGAGCACCAGCTGCGCACGACCGGCGGCCTCCAGATCACGGACATCACCGAGGACGTGCTCGACGTCGTCCGCGAGAGCGGGATCAAGAACGGGATCGTCTGCGTGTACTCGCCGCACACGACCGCCTCGGTGCGCGTGAACGAGTTCGAGAGCGGCTTCCTCGACGACTTCACGAACCTGCTCCGGCGCCTCGTCCCCGCCGAGACCTACTACGCCCACGACGACTGGGACCGGCGCACCGAGAACATCTGCGAGGAGGACATGGAGGTCGGGAACGGCCACGCGCACTGCATGTCGATGCTGCTCGGGCCGGCCGGCGAGTCCATCCCGGTCACCGAGGGCCAGCTCTGCCTCGGGACGTGGCAGCGCATCCTCTTCGTCGAGCTGGACCGCGAGCGCGACCGCCGCTGGCTGGCCCAGGTCGTCGGCACCTAGGCTACGAGCCCCGCCCGCGCCGGTACTCGGCGGCCTGCTCGACGAGCGCCCGGAAGAGCGCGAAGTCCTCCCCTTCCTCGGGATGCCACAGGACGCTGACTGCGAAGCGCCGGCCCGGCGCCTCGAGCCCCTCGACGGTGCCGTCGTCGGCCCACGCGACCTCGACGAGCCCCTCGCCGATGCGGCGGTAGCCCTGGTGGTGATGCGACTTGACCGGCGCGCGGTCGCCGAGGATCGAGCCGAGGCGGCTGGCGGGCTCGACGCGGACATCGTGGTCGGCGAACTCGCCCGGCGTGTGGCGGTGCCGCTCGTGCCCGACCCGCTCGGGGAGGTGCTGCACGAGGTCGCCGCCGAGGGCGACGTTCAGGACCTGGCTGCCGCGACAGACCGCCAGCACCGGCACGTCCCGCTGCAGCGCGGCCGTGAGGAGTGCGAGCTCGGCGTCGTCCCGCTCGGGGTGCGGCGCGTCCGTCTCCGGATGGGCCTCGGCGCCGTAGCGGGCCGGGTCGAGGTCACCGCCGCCCGAGAAGATCACGCCGTCGAGCAGGTCGAGCGTCTCCTCGACGGAGTCCGTCGTCGGCGGCACCACCACGGGGCGGCCCCCCGCGCGCTCGACGGCGTGCACGTACGAGGCGGGGATCATGATCACCGGGTCCTCCCATACGCCCCAGCGCACGCGCTCGGGCGGATAGCTCGTGATCCCGACGACGGGCCGCATCCGACCGTCGATCCTAGAGATTCGCCCCCTCGACGAAGTGCGGCCTCGGCTTGGGGAAGACACGCGGCGCGGGAGCCGGCTTCGGCCGCTTGACCGCGGGCCGCGGCTTCCGCAGCCCGATCTCGCCCGCCATCCGGACGATCTCGCGGCCGTACGTGCGCGAGGGCGCCCAGGCGCCGCCGAGTGCCTGCAGCGTGGGCGCCTTGCCGTGGAGGAACGGGAAGTGGCGCGGGTCGGGTGTGCTGCGCTTCGGATAGCCGGGAGCGCCCGCGTACAGTGCGAGGTGGTCGAGGTGGGCGGTGACGCCCTGCTTCCAGGAGCGGAAGCGCCGGTGCGCGCTCGGGTCGTAGTTGCCGCCGCCGGCCGTCCGCTTGAGTCCGCAGGGGTTGCGGAAGGACGCGTCGAGCACGCCCGTGAACCGGCCGAAGTTCGTCTCCTTCGCTGCCTGCGCGTAGGCGAGCTCGGGCCGGACCCCGCGAGGGGGCGCGAGCCGCCAGTACAGCGGCGCGAGCCGGACGAAGGTCGGCGTCGCCCCTCGCCCGGCGGCCCAGGCCTGCGCGCGTTCCACCGACGCCTGCGGCGGCCCGAGGATGCGGGTCGCCGCGCCGCCCGGGGCGGGCAGGAGTAGGGCAGCGAGGGCCGCGATGAGGAGGATCGAGGGCCGCAGAGCGCGGCAGGGTAGCCGAGCCGGGACCTGATCACCGGAGCCCGCACTAGGCTCCGGCCGTGCAGGCTCAGCCGGCCGCTCCCCCCTCCGAGCGCCGAGCGCTCGCGTTCTGGCTGAAGCTGGGGCTGATCAGCTTCGGCGGGCCGGCGGGCCAGATCGCGATCATGCACGACGAGCTCGTCGAGCGGCGGCGCTGGATCTCGGAGCGCCGGTTCCTCCACGCCCTCAACTTCTGCATGGCCCTGCCCGGCCCGGAGGCCCAGCAGCTGGCCTCCTACGTGGGTTACTCGCTTCACGGCGTCCGCGGCGCGATCGCGGCCGGCGGGCTGTTCGTCCTGCCGTCGTTCGTCCTGCTCTGCGTGCTGAGCGGGGTCTACGTCGAGTACGGAGAGGTCGCGGCGGTCGCGGGGGCGGTCCGCGGGCTCGGCGCGGCCGTGATCGCGCTCGTCGCCGCCGCGGTGATCCGCATCGGGCGGCGCGTCGTGCGCGGATGGGCCGCGGCCCTGCTCGCCGCCGCGGCCTTCGGCCTCATCCTGGCCGGCGTCCCCTTCCCCGCGATCGTCGCGGGCGCGGCGCTCCTCGGCTACCTCGCCGGCCGCGGGCGGCGGAGCGAGGAGGAGCCGGAGCAGCCGAAACCGGACGGCGGCCTCCGCCGTCGGTTCCTCCTCGTCCTCGCGGTCTGGCTCCTGCCGGTCGCGGCGCTGATCGCGCTCGGCGGCCTCGTCGCGAAGCTCGCGGGTTTCTTCACGGTCGCCGCGCTCGTCACGTTCGGCGGCGCCTACGCGGTCCTCCCCTTCGTTGCCCAGGCGGCCGTGGAGCGATTCGGCTGGCTGTCGGCCGAGGACATGGTCGCGGGGCTGGCGCTCGGCGAGTCGACGCCCGGCCCCCTGATCATGGTCAATACCTTCGTCGGCTTCGTCGCGGGGTACAACGTAGAGGGCGGGCTCCTCTGGGGGCTGGCCGGAGCGTCGATCGCAACCTTCTGCACGTTCGCCCCCTCCTTCGTCTTCATCCTCGGCGGAGCGCCGCTGATCGACCGCGTCCGCTCGACCGGCGCCTTTGCCGCGGCGCTGAACGGCGTCACTGTCGCCGTCGTGGGCGTGATCGCGGCGCTGGCGGTCTTCGTGGCCCGCCATGCCGCGGTCGACGACGGCCGGCCCGACTGGCTCGTCTCCGTCCTCGCAGCCGCAGCCTTCGTCGCGTTCGTCCGCTACCGCGTGGGGGTCGTCCCGGTGATCGCCGTCTGCGCAGCGACCGGCCTCGTGGCCGCCGTCCTCTAGCGGCCGTTGTGGGAGAAGTGCATGTAGTCCTTCGTCTGGCCGGTCCAGGCGCCGCCCCACTCCCAGCCGATCGACGCGAACGCACGCACGACCGCCGGCGTCACCATCCCCTTGCGCAGGCGGCTACGGTCGAGGTACTTGCGCGCCTCCGGGTCACGGGTCATGCCGCAGCCCACGTACGGGTTCTCGACCGGGTTGACGTCGACCGCGAGCCCGTAGGCGTGGTTCGACCAGCGGCCGCTCGCCGTCCCGCCGGTGCACGGCGACGGGACCGACTGCCGGCAGAAGAACGCGCCGGTCACGTCGCCGCCGGCGGGCTGCTCGCTCCTCGGCCCGTAGATGTCGCGGAGCTGCATGTGGCGGATCGGGAAGCGCTGCCGGTAGAGCTGCCGGAAGACGCCGACGAAGGGAACGGCGGCGTCGCGGTGGACGACGAGCTGGCCGAGGCGCTCCTTCCCGTCGAAGCCCCAGATCGAGACCGTCACCAGGCGGAGGCCCGAGAGCGGCACCGGGCAGCCCGGCCGCCAGGCGCGCTCCTTCAGGAGCGCCTGGACGCGGGGCGGCAGCTTCTGGACGTTGAAGCGGTAGCGCTCGGCCTGCGCACCGGATGCCTGCGCCGCGACGAGCGCGAGCGCGACCACCATCAGGGCCGAGATCGCTCTCACGACAGCGCCCGCTCCAGGGCGGCGCGGTCGAAGGGCCCGCCGTGCGTCGCGAGCACGAGCTCGACGGGAAGGTCGAGCAGCGGGAGCAGGGACTCGCGGATCGTCTCGGGCTGGGAGCCCTCGCGCGCCCACTCCACCGGGAACTCGAGGCCGTTCCCCCGGTCGATCAGCGTGTCGCCGGCGACGAGCGCGCGGCGACTCTCGACCCAGAGCAGGAGGTCGTTGCGCTCCAGGCCGGGGAACGCCTCGACCCCGACCGGCAGCGTCCCGCCCGCGCGGAACTCCTCGGCGGGGAACGGGTTGTCGTCGCCCTCGTCGAGCGGCGGCCGGTAGAGCGGAGCGCCCCACGCCGGCGCCAACTCCTCGCCGTCACGGTGGTGCCAGGGGCAGGTCAGGACGATCGCGGTCTCGCGTTCGCGCGCGAGCTCCTCGAGCTCGGGCGGCGCCGCCAGCGGGTCGAAGACGAGGAGGCGCTCCCCGTCGTCGATCGCGTACGAGGAGACCGCTCGGCCCCAGTCCTCGCCCGGCTTCCAGTCCGGGTGTGGGGCCTCCCAGTGCCAGACCCCTGCCTGCACCTCGCGCATCGACACGATGCTAGCGATCCCGATGCGGAAGACTGCGCGCATGTCGGTCTAGGAAGCACACTCGGAAGAGACACCGTACGGCCGCTACATCACCTCGGAGGGGTGGTTCGTCCTCAACCTCGCGGAGGCGCTCGCCGTGCGCAATGAGGAGAAGGGCGGCGCGCTCTACCCGCTCGAGCCGCGGGAGTCTCCGTTTCCCGACCTCGGCGTCAACGTGCGCGTCCTCTGGCCCGGGGAGCCGAACGGGCTCTACCACTCGGAGGGACTCCAGGAGGGATTCCTCGTTGCTCGCGGGCGAGTGCACGCTGATCGTGGAGGAGGAGGAGCGGACGCTGCGGCAGTGGGACTACTTCCACTGCCCCGCCGACACGCATCACATCTTCGTCGGCGCTGGCAATGAGGCGTGCGCGATCCTCATGGTCGGAGCGCGGCGGGAGGTCGAGACGCTGCACTATGGGGTCAGCGAGGTCGCGGCCAAGTACGGCGCGTCAGCTGCGGCAGAGACGTCGGACCCGGACGTGGCGTACGCCGACTGGCCGGGCGAGTACCGGCCGGTTCGCCTCCCGTGGCCGCTCGCCTCCGAGAGCCAGCCCGGAGGCTGCGCGAGCGCGCGCACCGCGCCGGCCTACATCAGTGGGAGCAGCTGGGTTGGCGACGAGCCTAGACTCGCCGGCATGCGCCCGGCGTCCGACGAGCTCCTGCTGGGCGTGGCGGCGATCGCGGCGACGCTCCTCGGACTACTCGTGGTCGGCGTCCTGTTCTACGTCGAGACCGGACTCCGCCGCCTGTCTGCCCGCGAGCAGTTCGCTCCGTACGTGCGGGCCGCGGCGCGGCTGACGATGGCGCTGTACGTCATCGCGCTCGCGACCGCGCTCGCGCTCGTCGCGCTGCGAGACGCCCTGGCCCACGCCGTCTTCGCCATCTGCGCGCTCGCGGCCGCGCTGGCGCTCGTGGACTTCACTCGGCGAGCACGCGTCGTGGGCCGGCTACTCGGCCCACGCGCCTGGTCGAGAAGGCACGAAGTGGTCGTCTGGGCGTGCGTGGTCGTCGCCCTCGCCGTTCCGTGGGCACTCGGCGGCGCGACCCCCGCCCGCGACGACCTGACCCTGGGCGCCCTACTCGCACTCGCACTCGGGCTCTCGAGCACGTTGAACCTGCTCCTGTCGGTATTCGATCTCGCGGCGTTCGACGTTCCCCATCAGAACCCGCCGCGCTGACGCTCAGGAGTGATCGAGGCTGTCCTCTCTAGGTGAACCGAGGACGATCGCGTCCCTGTCCAGGCGCGGGCTCGCCGCGATCTCTCGCACCGCATGCCCGAGGCCGATGCCGGCTTCGCCGGCATCCGCCGGCGCGCTTCGATAGAGAGCCAAGCCGATCGAAGTCGTCATGGCTCCGCGAAAGCGGAGCCGGACTTCGATCGGCGAGTGGAGGCGGCGGGAATCGAACCCGCGTCCGCGGTCGCACCGGACAGAGCCTCTACAAGCTTAGGCTGCCTTGGATCTCGCCCGGCGGCCGGTGGCAACCGACCAACCGGCGGGCCAGCCATCCTTTGGTGGTCGCGCTTCGGGCGATTGGCTCTCCCTCCGCGCCGAGCCCGTTCGTTGGCGCCGCTTGCCGGAGCCACGGGCCCAGCTCCGAGCGACGCGCCACCTAAGTGTTAGTTAGGCAGCGAGTGCGAGATCGTTCTTCGCACTTGCGTTTGTCCCGGTTGTTTTACGAGGCCGACCGGGGACCTCGGCTTGCAGCTCAGCCGGAGAACCGACCACGTCGAGACCTGGTCGCCCCCGTATGTGTCCCTATTCTAGCCCGCATGCCCGAGATTCGCGTCTTCCCGGCCGCCGGCGAGGCCGACGAGGTCCGGTCGCTCGACCTCTACAACGCGATCCATCCGCGGGAGCCCGCGAGCCTCTCGGAGGCGCGCGACTGGCGCCGGCAGCAGCGCCACTCGGAGCTCTTCCTGGCCGAGCTCGACGGAGAGCTCGCCGGCTCGGCTCACATCGGGATCCCGACCTACAGCGACCTGCCGACCGGGAAGGCCTACGTCCTGTCGACGCGCAGGCGGCACGGCGTCGGCCGAGCGCTCTACGCCGCCCTCGCTTCCTGGGCCGTGGCCCACGCCGCCGAGGCGATGCAGACGTTCATCGACGACGACGATGCCGAGAGCCTGGCCTGGGCCGAGCGGCGCGGCTTCCGGGAAGTCTCCCGGGAAGCGCTCGTGGAGCTGCCGTTGGCGGCGTACGAGCCGCGGCCGGTCGAGCCGCCCGCCGGCGTCGAGATCGTCACCTGGGCGGAGCGGCCCGAGCTCGCCCGCGGGCTCTACGACGTCGCCGCCGAGGTCGGGCCGGACATCCCCGGCGACCAGGACCACCGGATCGAGCCGTTCGAGGAGTGGCTGTCCGTCCACATGCAAGGTGTGGCGGACCGGCCCGAGAGCACCTTCGTCGCGGTGGCGGACGGCGAGGTGGTCGGCTACGCCAAGCTCACCTTCTGGGACGCGAAGCCGGAGACGCTCTTCCACGAGCTCACCGGCGTCAAGCGGGCGTGGCGAGGCCGCGGCATCGCCCGGGCGCTCAAGCACGCGCAGCTCAACTGGGCGAAGGAGCAGGGCTACGCGACGCTGAGGACGTCCAACGAGGCGCGCAACGAGCCCATCCGCCGGCTCAACGCCGCCCTCGGCTACACGCCGATCCCCGGCCGGATCAAGCTCGAAGGGCCACTAGCGCAGTAGAGTCGCCCGGTGTTCGACCACGTCGAGATCAACGTGAGCGACCTCGAGGCGAGCCGGCGGTTTTACGAACAGGCGCTCGCGCCGCTCGGCTACGAGGTCTCCCTCGTGTCGCCGACGTTCATCGAGCTGGCCGCGGCGGGGCGCGGGGACTTCGGGCTCGTGCTCCGCGACCCGGTCTCGGCCGCCGTGCACGTGGCCTTCGAGGCGCGGGACCGCGCGACCGTCGACGCGTTCCACCAGGCCGCGCTCGCGGCCGGCGGGAGGGACAATGGGCCGCCCGGGCCCCGCCCCGGCTACGGCGACCACTACTACGCGGCGTTCGTCCTCGGCCCCGACGGCCACAACGTCGAGGCCGTGACCAAGCGGCCCGAGGACTAGCGGCGGGCGCGCAACGCGCGCTCGATCTGGCGCTGCGCGTCGCGCTTCGCGACGTCGCGCCGCTTGTCGTGGAGCTCCTTGCCGCGCGCGACCGCGAGCTCGACCTTCACGCGTCCGTCCTTGAAGTAGAGGCGTGTGGGGACGAGCGTGAGGCCGCGCTCCTTCACCTTGCCGGTCAGGGAGGCGATCTCGCGCGCGTGCAGCAACAGCTTGCGGTCGCGGTCGGGGTCGTGGCCCGCCGTCGTCCCCTGGTCGTAGGGGCCGATGTGGAGACCGACGATCCAGGCCTCCCCGTCGCGGACGGTCCCATAGGCGCGCGCGAGGTCGGCCTTTCCGTTGCGGAGCGACTTGACCTCGGTCCCCGTCAGGACGAGGCCGGCTTCCAGCCGCTCGAGCAGGTGGTACTCGTGCCGGGCCTTGCGGTTCTCGGCGATGAGCTTCTCGGACATCGCCCGATTGTAGGCTCGCCCCTCTGAGCGGCCACGGGCACCACCATCACCACCACTTCCGGCTGCCGGACCGCTCGCGCGCCGGGATCAGGGCCGTGCTCTGGGCGCTCGGGCTGCTCGGCCTGACCGCGGCCGCGCAGGCGGTGATCTACGTCGCCACCGACAGCGTCGCCCTGCTCGCCGACCTGATCCACAACGGCGGCGACGCGCTGACCGCCTTCCCGATCGGGATCGCCTTCCTCCTCCACAGCCACCGGCTCGAGCGCTGGGCCGGGCTCGCCGTCGTCCTCGCCATCTTCGTCTCGGCCTGCGTCGCGCTCTGGCAGGCGATCGACCGCCTGGTCGACCCGGAGCCGCTCTCGCACCTCGGAGTGCTCGCCCTCGCCGGCGCTGCCGGCTTTCTCGGCAACGAGGCGGCGGCGTGGGTGCGGCTCCGCGCCGGGAGGAAGCTCCAGAGCCCCGCGCTCGTCGCCGACGGCTACCACGCGCGCACCGATGGGCTCGTCAGCCTCGGCGTCGTGCTCTCGGCGGCATTCGTGTGGCTCGGCCTCGAGCTCGCGGACCCCGCGATCGCGCTCGCGATCACGCTCGTGATCCTGCGGATCACCTGGCAGTCCTGGCGGACCGTTCGCGCCTAGGCGGTCGCGGCGACGGCGAGCGCCGAGGCCGGGAAGGCGAGCGACCCGTCGGGCCGCAGGAACGGCGCCGACCGCTCGGCGAGCTCGCGCTCGAAGTCAACGAGCGCTTCCGAGGACATGGCCGAGAGCACGGGCGTAACCGCCCCGGCCCCGCGCGTGACGAAGTCCCAGTAGCCGTCGATGCTGGGGTAGTCGACGCCCCAGCCGGCGGCCAACTCCAGGATCGTGTCGCCGTCGCGCAGGGCGAGGCGGCCGAGTAACCACTCGTTCACCTCGGCCGACGCCTCGGAGAGCCACCGTGCCCAGTACGCCCAGCCTGCCGCCGAGCTCTCCCAGCTCGCCAGGCTCGTCTCGCGGTAGCCCTCTGCCACGGCGGCGATCCTACTCCCGCAGCGCCAGCTCGACCTTGCCCTCGTGCCGCCGGATCTCGGCCACCTGGACCTCGACGACGTCGCCGAGCCGGTGACGCCGCGAGGTGCGGCGGCCGACGAGCGCCGTCCCCAGCGGCGAGACCTCGTAGTAGTCGTCCGTGAGCCGGCGTGAGGGCAGGAAGCCCTCGAAGACCTCGCCGAAGCGGACGAAGAGGCCCGCGCCGATCAGGCCGGTCACCTCCCCCTCGAAGGTCGCGTCCCAGCCGAGCTCGAACAGGCGGCGCTCCAGCAACCACGCCAGGCAGAGGTCGTCGGCGCGGTACTCGACGTCGGCGGCCGCGCGCTCGCGCTGCGACGTGTGCCCGGCGAGCCCGGCGAGGTCGTCCGGCTGCTCCTCGTCGGCGAGCCCGAGCTCCTGCAGCAGCGCGCGGTGGACGACCAGGTCCGGGTAGCGGCGGATCGGCGACGTGAAGTGGCAGTAGGCGCGGCTCGCGAGGCCGGAGTGGCCGAGGTTGGCCGGCTCGTAGCGCGCCTGCTTCAACGACCTGAGGACGAGCGCCGGGAACGCCTCCCTCCCCCGCCCCGATCGCTCCGCGTAGTCGAGCACGAGCTCGGACGCGGCGGCCGCGAGCGCCGCCGCCTCGCCGGGCGGCAGCCGGTCGGCCTCGGGCGCGGGCGGGGTCGGCACCTCGAGCTCCGCCAGCTTCGCGAGCAGCAACAGGACGGCCTGCGGCTCGGGCCGCTCGTGGACGCGGTAGAGCGCGGGCCGCGCCCGCGACGAGAGCAGGCGCGCGACCGCCTCGTTCGCGGCGATCATCAGCTCCTCGACCAGCGCGTGCGCCTCCGGCTCACCCTCGAGCCACGCGCGCCCGACTCCGCCGCGTCCGTCGAACTCGAAGTTGAGCTCGGGAGTCTCGACACGCAGCGCGCCGCGGCCGAACCGGCGCCGGCGCAGCTCGGCGGAGTACTCGGCGGCGAGCGCCACCTCCGGCAGGTCGCCCTCGCCCCGGGCCACCTCCCCGTACGTGAGGCGGGCGTCGCTGCGGATCACGGATCGGTACAGGAGCGGCTCGCCGAACGGCGGGAACTCGATCGTCACCGTCAGGCGGTCGACGTGCGGCCGGAGCGAGCAGACGTCCTCCGACAGCGCCGGCGGCAGCATCGGGGCGACACGGCCCGGAACGTACGTCGAGACCGCGCGCCGGGCCGCGCCGCGGTCGAGCGGCGAGCCGGCGGGGACGTATGCGGCCACGTCGGCGATGTGCACCCAGGCGCGCAGCCCGTCCTCCTCCCGCCGCATCGAGATCGCGTCGTCGAAGTCCTTCGCGGTGTCGGGGTCGACGGTGAAGGTCGGTAGGTCGCGCAGGTCGACGCGGCCGGCGGTCGGCGGCTCGGGGACGTCGTGGGGCTCGAACGGCTCGCGGAGCCCCTCGTGGACGAGCAGGCCCTCCAGCACCGCCTCGACGTCGTCGGCCTTGCCGAGCACCCGCTCGACCCGCGCCCGGCCCCGGCCGGTGCGGAGTGCGGCCAGGTCTCCCGGCCCCGCCTCGCCGGAGTGCTTGCGGTCGACGAGAAGCGGCGTCGCCGGCTCGAAGTACGGCTCGCCGACGAGCAGCTTCCCCCGGGACGAGACCTCGACGACGACGAGGTCGGCCACCTACGGGGCGCCGACGACCTCGAACAGGCTCCAGCGCCCGGGGACGCCCTTGAGCTCGTGCACGCCCCGCTCCGAGAACTCGATCCCGGAGCCGACGACGAGGTCCTTCACGGTGCCCGAGACGAGCACGCCGCCGTCGGCACCTGCCGCCAGGACCCGGGCGGCCAGGTGCACGGCGACTCCCCGCACCGTGTCGCCCGTGCGCTCGATCTCCCCGGTGTGCAACCCGGCTCGCAGCCTGAGCCCGAGGCGCTCGCGGGCCGCGTCGGACAGCCGCACGGCGCAGGTCACGGCGCGGGCGGGCCCGTCGAACAGCGCCAGCGCCCCGTCGCCCGTGTTCCCCTCGTACGAGCCCCGGTAGTCCTGGACGAACCGCCGGACGAGCGAGTCATGGGCCTGCACGAGCTCGGTCCACCGGCGGTCGCCCAGCTCGCCGGCGAGCCGCGTCGAGTCGACGATGTCCGTGAACAGGATCGTCGCGAGCTGACGCGAGAGGACGGGCTGCGACACCCTGCCGGTGAGGAACTCCTCCACGCGGTCGAGCAGCGGGCCGACGTCTCCCGCGTGGAAGGGGAACGTGTCCGCCCCCGGCAGCTCCACGAGCTTCGCGCCCGGGATCTCCTCGGCGAGGTAGCGGCCGAACGCGAGCCGGTGGTGGCGGCCCTCCGTGCGGTGGAGGACGAGCGTCGGCACCCGGATGCTCGGCAGGACGGAGCGGACGTCGATCTGCGTCACCCACCGGTACATCGTCGAGGCCGCTCCACGCGGCATGCAGAGCCGCTGGTAGCGCGTGAACCAGGAGCGGAAGCGCAGGTCGTTGGCGAGCGAGGGGCCGGTCAGGTCGAGGATCTCCGCCGTCATGCCCCAGTTCTGCTCGTAGCGCTCCACGAGCTTCTCCGTGGTCGGCTCGGGCATCCCGAGCGGGTAGTCGTCGGCACGCCGCCAGCGCGCGAAGCTGTTCACGAGCACGAGCGCCGTCGCCCGCTCCGGATGAGTCGCGGCCAGCAGCGCCGCCATCGGGCCGCCCTCCGTGTCGCCGACGATCGCGGCGCAGGGCACGCCGGCCGCGTCCATGACGGTCGTCGCGTCGTCCATCCAGGTCTCGATCGTCGGCAGCGAGGCCAGCGGGACGGGATCGGAGACGCCGCTGCCGCGCTTGTCGTAGCAGACGACGCGCGCGAAGCCGGCCAACCGCTCGAGGTAGGCGGCCAGCGTGGGCTCCTCCCACATCACGTCGAGGTTCGTCAGCCAGCTCGCGACGAAGAGGAGGTGGAGCGGGCCTCGCCCGAAGACCTGGTAGGCGACGTAGCCGTCCGGCCCGGCGGCGTAGCGGGTCTCCGGAAGGTCGATCAGACCCGGAGGAAGCGCCGGAGCGTCATCCCGGAGCCGAGCGCCCCGAGCAGCAGGCCGACGCCGACGAGCGCCAGCGCGTTCCAGTGGAAGGAGAGCGCGCCCACGCCCGTGTCCTCGATGCGGCCGAGGATGCTCGGGAGGACGAGCTCCTTCCCGAGCAGCAGCAGCAGCACCGCCGCGAGCGAGCCGGCGAGGCCGCAGAGCAGGCCCTCGATCATGAACGGCCCGCGCACGAACCAGTTCGTGGCCCCGACGAGCTTCATCACCTCGATCTCTCGTCGCCGGGAGAAGATCGACAGCCGGATCGTGTTCGCGATCAGCAGCGCGGCGGCGATCGCCAGCACGAGCACGGCGGCCAGGAAGAAGGCGGAGATCACCTTGGCCGCACTGAGGATCGAGTCTGCGACCTTCTCGCCGTCCCGGACCTTCTCGACGCCCGGGAGCCCTGCCTGCCGGATCTGGTCGGACAGCGCCCGCACCTCCTCCGCGCGCCGCGGCGCGACCTCGAAGGCATGCGGCAGCGGGTTCGAGGAGATCTGCTCGACGAGCTCGGGGCTGCGGCGCTTCATGATCTGGAGCGCCTCCTCCTTGGAGACGAACGTCACCGCCCGGATCTCGGGCAGCCCGACGAGGTAGTTCCGGACGGAGTTCAGCTGCCCCTCGGTCGCCTCGCCCTGCTGCGGGCAAGTGAGCGGCGTGCACATGTAGACCTTGACGAGCAGCTTGTCCTTGGCCTGGTCGCTCCAGGAGAGCACCCACGTGCCGAGCGCGATGAACAGCCCGAGCAGGAACATCCCGATCAGCACCGTCATCGTCGCCGCGACGGTCGTGGACAGGTTCGCGGTCAGCGAGCGCGCGGACTCGCTGAGCACCATCCGCAGCCGGTTCATTCGGCCGCGTAGCCTCCGCGCCGCTCGTCGCGGGCCAGCCGCCCGCCCTCGAGCGCGATCACGCGCTTGCGCATCTTGTCGACCATCTCGCGGTCGTGCGTGACCATGAGGATGGTCGTGCCCGCCCGGTTGATGCGGTAGAGGAGCTGCATGATCCCGACGGAGGTGTCGGGGTCGAGGTTGCCCGTCGGCTCGTCGCAGAGGAGGAGGGGCGGATGGTTGACCACGGCGCGCGCGATGGAGACACGCTGCTGCTCGCCGCCGGAG
>JACVRU010000118.1 GCA_014534295.1 Thermoleophilia bacterium
CCAGTCGCGAAGTTGGCGCACATCCGTCGAGGCGTCCGACCGCGCGGCGAGCGGCAGCAGGCCGCCGTAGCCGTACGGGGTTACCGCATCGAACCCGTCGACGCCGAAGGGAAGCGCCCGCAGGAGCAGCGGGAAGAGCGCGGAGGCGGTGCGCACCCCGACCAGCCGCCCCTCGCCGGCCGCCTCGTAGGCGCGCCCGTAGCCGGGCCGGAAGTAGACGTCGGGCGTGGGCGCCGCGTCGACGAGCTCGTCCCACCGCGCGTCGGCGGCGGCGAGCGCCTCGACGGTCACACGCGCGTCTCGGCCTCGCGCAGGATCGAGGCGACGCGCTCCATGTCCGCGGCCGTGTAGCGCCAATCCGTGGGAACGGTTAGGACGCGGGTCGACAGGTCGCGCACGCGCTCGGATGCCGGCTGCTCGATTTGCCAGTGCACCGGGCAGTAGACGCCCGCCTCCCGGAGCCTCTCGCGCACGCGTTGGCGGACGGTCTCGGATGGAAAGGCGAGCACGACGCCGAGCGGCGCGGCGCCGGCCGGCCACTCGTCGAAGACCGGCTCGGCGGCGTCCAGGCCCGTGAGCAGCCCGAGGAGGTGGACGGCGTTGTCGGACCGGCGCACGCGCCAGGGAAGCGGCGCGCCGCCGATCACCGCCTCGCGTGCCGCTGGCGACGCCGCGGCCACCGGAGCCCGGGCCAGCTGCTCCTCACCCTGGATCTGCAGCCGGCGGAACCGCTCCTTGACATCGTCGCCGCCGCCTGCCTCGAGGTACCGGCCCTTCAGCAGCATGGCGACGAGCTTCAGCTCGCTGCCCTCCGCGGTTCCCCGCGGCTGCGGCGGGAGATCGAGATCGCGCGGTGACCAGAGGATCCCGCCGTCCGGCACCGGCAGGGTCTTGCGCAGGGAGCTGAAGGCGTAGTCCGCGCTCGAGCTGACCGCCCACGGCGAGAACGGATCATGCGAGTGATCCACGAGGAGCACCCAGTCTGCGCCGGCCCGGCGCTCCTCCCAGCCGGAGCCCGTCCGCGCGCCGAAGTAGTCGACCGCGAGTACGACGTCGCCCCGCCCGGCGCCAATCGTCTCCCAGCGCGGCTCGGCCCAGCGCGGGTCGTCCTCGTACGTGCGCACCTGGACACGCTCCTTCCAGCCGACTGCGACTTCGTGGCAGAAGTAGTCGGGCAGCCAGAGCGTCCGGACGCGGAGGAGCTCGACGACCGCCTCGACCGCGTGCCGGCCCAGCGCGTACCAGACCGCCGGCCGCGGCCAGGGGTGGAAGGGCCGGGGCGTCTCCACCGGCGAGTGGAACTCGCCACCGACCTCCCACGCCTTCACGGTCACAGTGGTCACATCAGTCCACGCTCGCGGCGCACCGCGTCGTGGAGACCTACGTCGTCCACTTCCGCGTCGGTTTGCGCCGGCTGCGCGCCCCGCATCGAAAGGACCTTGAGCAGCGTCAATCCCAGGATCTTCAGATCCACCCGCAGGCTCCGGTTGTCGACGTACCAGACATCAAGCGCGAGTCGCTTCGAGAAGGGGATGTCGTGCCGTCCCTGCACTTGCGCCCAGCCGGTCACGCCCGGCTTCACGTCATGGCGCCGCATCTGCTCGGGCGAGTACCAGCGGAGGAACTCCATCAGGAGCGGCCGCGGGCCGATGAAGCTCATGTCGCCCCTGAGGATGTTCCAGAGCTGCGGGAGCTCGTCGAGACTGAGCTGGCGCATGAAGATTCCGACTCTCGTGAGGCGCTCCTCGTCGGGCAGCGGCTCGGCGCCCTCCCCGGCGGCGTCCTTCATCGTCCGGAACTTGTAGACCTCGAACGGCTCGCCCCTGTAGCCGGGGCGCAGCTGCCGGAAGAGGATTGGGCGGCCCATCGTCAGCCGGATCGCGAGCGCGAGCGCGGCGAGCAGCGGAGCGAGGACGACGGAGAGGATCGCGGCGCCGGTGACGTCGAGGAGCCTTCTCACCATGCGGAACTATGGCGTTCGCGAGCGCAGGTAGGCGAGGGAGGCGACGGCGGGCCACGGATCGTCCCGGGCGAAGATGGCCCGCGCCTTCGGCCGGCGCAGGTAGTCGCGCAGGAACTGCCGGGCGCCCAGCTCCCTCCGCCGGGCCATCTGCAGCGAGACGTGGACGTCCTTCGCCAGGTAGACCCAGGTCAGGTCGTCCGTGAACGTCGGCAGCGGCGCGACCTCCCGGCCCGACAGGTCGTCGTAGACGATCCGCGGCAGGTCGAGGTGGCGGTTCGCGGCGAGGGCGGCCCAGACGGGCAGGCGGGTGTTCACCTCGAGGACGCGGAACTCGCCGTCGCGCGGATCCTCGGCGAACTCGACGTGCGCGATGCCCGTGTATCCGGCCGCCTCGAGCAGCCGGAGGCCCTGGTCGAAGACCCGGGGCTCGTAGTCGACCTCGAAGACGGCGCTCGTCCCGAAGCGGAGCGGCCCCTGTCGAACCTTGCGGCCGACGAGCGTGACGAGCGGCCGGCCGTCGCGCGCGATGTAGGCCAGCAGCGAGTAGACGCGCTCGTGCGAGTCGGGGACGATCTCCTGGATGATCGTCTGGAAGCCGCGGTCGCGGGCTTCCTGGGCGACCCGAAGCGCCTCGTCGACGCTTTCGGCGACCACCGCCTTGTGGCCGAAGCTGAGCGCGAACTCCTGTCCCTCGACGGCCTTGACGACCATGGGCGCCCGCAGCCCCGCCTCCCGGACAGCGGCGTCGCCGTCGGCGAGCACCGTCGCCGGCGAGGGGACGTCCGCCTCGGCCGCGACGCGGGGCAGGACGTCCTTGCGGCGGAGCCGGACGATCGCCTCGGGGTCCGCGGGCAACGGCAGGTCCGCGACGGCGATCGCGTCCTCCCAGTGGTCGAGTGTCCACTCGACGTGCTCGTCGCGTTCGGGGAAGAGGACGACGCGGCCGTCCAACGCCTCGGCGCGGACTGCCTCGAGGACCGCCCTGTCGCCCTCGACCAGGCGCTTCGCCGCCAGGTAGCGGGATCTGAGACCGAAGTCCTGGGGGTTCCAGGCGATCCCGGTGACGGGGATGCCGGCGCGTCCGAGGCTGCGCGTGACCGCGAGGCCGGCATGGAGGAGCCCGAAGACAACCGCCTTCCTCACCCGGCGACCGCCTCCTCGAGCGTGCGGGCGAGCCGGTCGGCCATCAGGTCGCGCGAGAACTCGCGCTCGGCAAGCGCCCGCGCGTTCCGGCCCATGCGCTCCACGCGCTCCCGATCGCCGGCGAGCGCGCTCAGAGCCCAGGCGAGCGCCTCCGATTCCCCGGCCGGCACCCACGCGCCCGCGTCGTTCTCCTCGACGAGCCTGCGCATCCAGCCGGCGAGGTTCACGACGGCCGGCTTGCCCGCCGCGAGCGAGTCGAAGAACTTGTTCGGCGAGTTCGTCTCGAGGATCGGATAGGGCGCGAAGATCGTCAGCGTGACGTCCGCGGCGCCTACGATGCCGGCGAGCTTCTCCTTCGGGACCGGCGGTAGGAAGCGCAGGTTGTCGAGGGCGAGCGCGCGGGCCCGTTCCTCGAGCCGCGGCCGCTCGCCGCCGTCGCCGAGCGCGACGATGGCGACGCGGTCGTCGCCTCGCCGGCGCAGCGCCTCGGCTGCGTCGACGAGCTGGTCGAGGCCGTTCGCGCGGCCAATCGCCCCTGCGTAGACGGCGAGGAACTTCCCGTCGAGGCCGTGCCGCGCACGGAAGCTCTCGTCGACGGCGTCGGGCCGGAACACGTCGAGATCGGCCGCGTTCGGGATCAGCGACAGCTTCTCGCTCGGGATCCCGCGCCGCTCAAGATCCTCCTGCGCGCCCTCGCTGAGGACGACAATCTTCGCGGCGCGGCGGTAGAGGCGCCGCTCCAGCCACTCGGCGCTCCGGACCGCCGGCCGGCTCCTGAGCGCTCCCAGCTCGACGGGCACGGCCGGCCAGAGGTCGCGGATCTCGAACACGAACGGGACCCGCTTCAGGCGCGCGGTCGCGAGCCCGGCGATACCGATCGTGAGCGGTGTCGAGGAGGCGTAAACGACATCAGGCTTGCGCTCCAGCGCCCCCGCCACCCCCGCGGCCACCGTGAACGCCGTAAACGATGCGAGCCGGAGAGGCGTCGGGTAGCGGTTCGCGTACGGGACGTTGAGGAAGAGCACGTCGATCCCGTCCACCTGCTCCCGGGCGACGAGCCGGCCGGCCGGGCGGCCGTCGCGGCCGGCCTCCAGCCTGCGCGTGTCCCGGCTCACGATCGTCACCTTGTGGCCGCGCTCGACGAGCCGCCGCGCCAGCTCGTACGACCGCGTGGCGGTCGAGCGCCGCCGGGTGGCGAAGTACTGGTGGAAGTAGAGGACGTCCAAGACGAATGAACCGCCCGCCTATGATGCTGGCCCGGTGCGAATCGCGCTGCTCGATCCGCCCTCGTACTCGCCTGCGTACGACCACCATCTCGCTGCTGCGCTGGCCGCGCGCGGCCACGACGTCGAGCTCGTCACCTCGCCGTTCGCGTTCGGGGAGCCGCCCGCGCCCGACGGCTACCGGCGCGCCGAGGTCTTCCTGCCGCTGAGCAGCCGCCTCGTACGGCGTTCACCCAGGTCGCGGCTCCGGCTGCCGCTCAAGGCAGTCGAGTACGCCCCGAGCGCGGCACGCGTGCTCGCCCGCCTCCGGCGAGCGAAGCCGGATGTCGTCCACGTGCAGTGGCTCGCTCTCGGCCGCCGCGACCTCGTGTGGGCGCGGCGGCTCCCGCGGCCACGCGTGCTGACCGCCCACAACGTCCTTCCGCACGCCGGCGACGCCGACGCGGGCGACCGGCGGGCGATCTACGAGGCCTTCGACCGGATCGTGTTCCACGCCGCGAGCGGTGCGGAGCAGTTGGCGCGGTTCGGCGTTCCGCCCGACCGCGCGGTCCGCATTCCGCACGGGACCTTCGACGCGCCCCCGGCGACGCCGATCGAGCCGCCTCGCGGCCGGCGGCTGCTCTTCTTCGGCCTCATCCGCCGCTACAAGGGGCTGGACGTGCTCGTGCGCGCGCTGGCGGCGATCCCGGACGCGACGCTCGTCGTCGCCGGTGACCCGCTCGATCCTGTCGAGCCGGTGCGCGCGCTCGCCGAGGAGCTCGGCGTCTCCGAGCGGATCGAATGGCGGCTCGGCTACCTGCCGGAAGACGAGGTGGGGGCGTTGATGCGGGAAGCGACGCTCGCCGTCTTGCCGTACCG
>JACVRU010000060.1 GCA_014534295.1 Thermoleophilia bacterium
CCTCCGAGACCTCGCCGAACTTGCGGCCCATGAAGCGCTTGATGGAGAAGATCGTGTTCTGCGGGTTCGTTACCTGCTGCCGCTTCGCGGGGGCGCCCACGAGCCGCTGGCCGTCCTTCGTGAACGCGACGACGGACGGCGTCGTGCGCCCGCCCTCCGCGTTCGGGATCACTGCCGGCTCGCCGCCCTCGAGCACGGCCATGCAGCTGTTGGTCGTGCCCAGGTCGATGCCGATTACCTTGCCCATCTGCTCTCGTCCTCCTCGTGTTGCGTGCTGAGAAAATCTGAGTCGCTTTATATCAGATTGCGGAGCTTGTCGCCAGTGCGTACAACTCCGGCATGGACGGCGAGCTGGTCCGACGCGACGAGGCGCAGGCGGCGCTCGAGGCTCGGCGCGAGCTCGGCCCTGCCTACGAGGACCAGGTCGTCGACGCGCTCGTCGAGAAGATCGAGCAGCGGCTCGAGGCCCGCCGGCCGGCCGCCCGGACGCCGATGCCCGCGATCGTGATCCCCTCGCTGGCGCTGTCGATCCCGCTGATCGCGATCGCCGGTGGGACCGCGGGCGTGCCGGGAGTCGCACTCGTCTGCCTGGCGATCGTGCTGGTGAACTACTTCGCCGCGCGGCGCTAGCGGAACGCTCCGATCAGGGCGCCCCCCGCGACGATGAGCGCCGCGCCGGCGACGAGCCCCTTCCCGATCAGCTCGGCGCGCCGGATGACGAGCGCCGAGAAGAGCACCCCGAAGAGCGACTCCGTGGCGATGAGCGGCGACACGACCGTCACCCGGCCGCGGTAGTAGGCCTCGAACAGGGCGACGTACGAGAGCCCGAAGAACGCGCCGGCCAGCGCGAACGTCCGCGCGCCGCGGAACGAGAGCCGGCCGCGCGCCATGGTGAACGCGGCCACCAGGAGCGTTCCGGAGCCGAGCGTGGCGACCGCCGCCAGCGAGGCGGGGACGTCGGTGTCGACGGCGAGCCAGCGCAACAGGTTGTCGCGGACGGCGAAGAGCACCGTGGCGGCGAGGGCGAACGCGTAGCCGACGAGCCGGAAGGTCTCCGGGCGGACGCGCTCCCCCACGAGCAGCGCCCCGCCGGCGACGATCAGGACGGCGCCGCCGACGAGCGCGGGCACGAGCGGCTCGTCGAGGAAGAGGAGCGCGAGCGCGACCGAGAAGAGCGGCGCCGTCCCGACCAGCACGGAGGTCCGGGACGGGCCCGCGTCTCGCACGGCGAGCGTGAACAGGATCTGCGAAGCGCCCGGCGCGACGAGGCCGGCGAGCGCGAAGGGCCAGGCCGAGAGCACGTCGTGGAGCCCGTGCGCGAGCGCGAAGACGAGCACGACCGCGAGCGCCGGCACCGCGGTCAGCAGCGCTCCCGCCTCGGCGGACGCCCCCTCTCGCAGCGCGAAGCGGAGCGCGACGCTCATCGCCCCGAAGAGGACGGCCGAGGCGAGTGCGAGCCCGATCGCCGTCACCGGCGCACGAGCCTCCTCAGCGCGTCCCCCGCCGCCGGCTCGGCGACGGCGATCCCAGCCAGGATCACCGCGCACCCGGCCCAGCCGGCCCAGCCGAGCCGGTCGCCCGCCAGCAGGTAGCCGAACAGTCCGGCGAACACGGGCTCCATCGCGAAGACGACGGCGACGCGCGTCGCGCTCGTCCGCCGCTGCGCCCACGTCTGCACGAGGAACGCGAGCGCGCTCGCGAAGACGCCGGTCACGACGAGGGCGCCCCAGACCGTCCAGCCACGCGGCACCGACAGGTCGCCGAGCGCGAGCGCGACGGCCAGGAAGGCGCCGCAGGCTGCGAGCATCTCCACCTGCGTCAGGCCGACCACGTCGTGGCGCGGCGCCCAGCGCTCCATCAGGACGATCTGGAGCGCGAACGCCGCCGCCCCGCCGAGCACCAGCAGATCGCCCTCCGGAGAGCCCGCCTGGACGCCGGTGAGCAGCGCGAGCCCGGCGGTCGCGAGCGCGACGCCGGCCCAGACGAGCGGCCCCGTCCGCACGCGGAACAGCGCGAAGGCCAGCACCGGGGTGAAGACGACGTAGAGCCCGGTGATGAACCCCGTCGCCGAGACGGTCGTCCGCTCGAGCCCCGCCGTCTGGAGCGCGTACCCGGCCGCAAGCAGGAGGCCGAGCACGGTGCCCGCGCGCCAGCTGCCGCGCAGGCGGCCGGCCGCGACGGGCGCGAGCGTGGCGCCGGCGATCGCGAACCGGACTGCGAGGAACGCGAACAGCGGGTAGATCGCGACCGCGTCCTTGACCTGGACGAAGGTGACGCCCCACACCGCGGTCACGGCCAGCAGCAGCAGGAGGACGAGCACCGGCGCACGGTAATGTCCGCGCGCGATGGCGGACGACGGCTACCCCTCCGACCTGGCCCGCGAGCTCGCCGGCGACGCCCTCGAGCGGTTCCTGCGCTACGTCCAGGTGGACACGCGCTCGGATCCGCACTCGACGGCCTTCCCCTCGACCGAGAGGCAGCTCGACCTCCTGCGGACGCTCGCCGACGAGTGCCGCGAGCTCGGGCTCGACGAGGTCGAGCTGGACCAGCACGGCTACGTGACCGCCACCGTCCCGCCGACCGTCGACCGCGACGTGCCGACGCTGGCCTTCGCCGCGCACGTGGACACGTTCCCGGGGGTCACCGGCACGGGCGTGAAGCCCCAGGTCGTCCGCTACGAGGGCGGCGACCTCCCGCTCCCGGGCGACCCCGCGCAGGTGTTGACGCCGAGGGACATGCCGCTGCTGGACGAGCACATCGGGCACGAGCTCGTGACGGGCGACGGCACGACGCTGCTGGGCGCCGACGACAAGGCCGGCGTGGCCGAGATCATGGCCGCCGCCGGCTACCTCCTTCGCCACCCCGAGCTCGAGCACGGGCGGATCAGGCTGCTCTTCAACCCGGACGAGGAGATCGGCCGCGGCATGGACCGCCTCGAACTCGACCGGCTCGGGGCCGACGCCGCCTTCACGCTCGACGGCGCGCGGCGCGGCGAGCTCGAGGACGAGACCTTCAGCGCGACGAAGGCGACGGTGACGTTCCGCGGCCGCTCGACCCACACGGGCACGGCCAAGGGCGTGCTGGTGAACGCGATCAAGGCAGCGGGCGACTTCCTCGCCGCGCTGCCCCGCGACGGCCTCTCGCCCGAGACGACCGATGAGCGGGAGGGGTTCGTCCACCCGGACGAGATCGCCGGCGACGTCGAGGAGACGCGGGTGATCCTCATCCTGCGAGACTTCGACGACGAGCAGCTCGAGGGTCACGGGGAGCTCGTGCGACGGCTCGCCGAAGAGGCTGCTCGCGGCCGGGGCGCCGAGGTCGACGTCGAGATCGTCCGCCAGTACACGAACATGAAGCGGTTCATTGACGATCCCCGCATCCTCGACGCAGCGGAGGAGGCGATCCGGCGCGCCGGGATGGAGCCGAAGCGCGAGCTGATCCGGGGCGGCACCGATGGCTCGCGCCTCTCCGAGCGGGGCCTGCCTTGCCCGAACCTCTCCACGGGCGGCCACGATTACCACTCGCGGCGCGAGTGGATCTGCGTCGCCGACATGGGCGCGGCCGCCTCCACGATCGTCCACCTGGCCCACGTCTGGGCCGAGCGCGCCTAACCGCCTGAAGACGAGGCTGTGCGGGTCGCGCTCGGCGCCCTCGAGCCGGAGCACCGTGGCGCGGTAGAAGTCCGCGAGCTCGTCGAAGCGCCCTTGCGCGAGGAGCGCGGCGAGGCCAGTGCTCGATGCGATGGTCGAGGTCGTTCTGGCGCGGCGAGTACGCGTTCACGGTCTCGCGCCAGCGCTCCGGGTCGCGCTCGAGCAACTCCGCCTCGACTTCCTTCTCGCGCATGACGCGCTCCCAGAAGGCGACCACATGCTCGTGGTTGCCGCGGATGTTGCGGAAGTAGCCGACCCGGATGCGGACCCGGTGGCCACGCCGGCGGAGGAGCCCCGCGAGGAAATGCGACTCGAGGACGCAGGCACCGACGACACGCTGCTCGGGAAGCCGCTCGACGCTCAGCGTCCCCGGCGGAACGCTCGAGAGCGCAGCCAGGATCGCGTCGAGCCGCGGAGGCCACACGCGCGGCAAGGACGGCCAAAGCTCACGGCGGACCCCGAGACGCGGCAGCAGGTTGTGGTGAATCGTCTGAGCCCGCGCGACCGACGCGATCGCCCGCGGCTCCTCCGGCAAGTCGCCGAGCATCGCGGCGCGTTCACCCGGATCCGTGAAGCGACTGAGCGCCATGCCGTGGCTACCCTAAGCCGATGATCGCCGACCGCCTCGCACGTCCCGTCCGCGACCTCCGCATCTCGGTCACCGACCGCTGCAACTTTCGCTGCGTCTACTGCATGCCGAAGGAGGTCTTCGGCCGCGACTACGCATTCCTGCCGCGGGCCGAGCTGCTGACGTTCGAGGAGATCGAGCGGGTCGCGCGCGCGTTCGTCGCCCACGGCGTCGAGAAGATCCGCATCACCGGAGGCGAGCCGCTCGTGCGCCGCGAGCTCGAGCGGCTCGTCGCGAAGCTCGCGGCGTGCGGGCCGCTCGACCTCACCCTGACGACGAACGGCGCCCTCCTGGCACAGAAGGCGCAGGCGCTCGCGGACGCAGGTCTCACCCGCGTCACGGTCAGCCTCGACTCCCTCGACGACGCGACCTTCCGTGCGATGAACGACGTCGACTTCGCCGTCGACCGGGTGCTCGAGGGGATCGAGGCGGCCGCGGCAGCCGGCCTCGTGCCCGTGAAGGTGAACGTCGTGGTCAAGCGGGGCCTGAACGAGGACGGGATCGTCGAGCTCGCGCGGCACTTCCGGGGAAGCGGGCACGTCCTGCGGTTCATCGAGTACATGGACGTCGGCCACACGAACGGGTGGCGGCTGGACGACGTCGTCCCGGCCGCGGAGATCGTCCGCATGGTCGGGGACGCGTTCCCCCTCGAGCCCGTCGAGCCCGCCTACCGCGGGGAGGTCGCACGGCGTTACCGCTACCTCGACGGCGCGGGGGAGGTCGGCGTGATCGCCTCCGTGACGCAGCCCTTCTGCGGCGACTGCACGCGGGCCCGGCTCTCCGCCGACGGGAAGCTCTACACGTGCCTCTTCGCAGTCCGGGGCCACGATCTGCGGGCACTCGTCCGCGGCGGCGCCTCCGACGAGGAGCTCGCCGAGGCGATCGCCGGCGTCTGGCGCGTGCGGCACGACCGCTACTCCGAGCTCCGCAGCGCCGAGACGGCCGCGCTGGAGAAGGTCGAGATGTCCTACATCGGCGGGTGACAGTCCGCGGCTTCCGGGCGTCGATCGCGAGGCCTGCCGCCGCGCTCTGGGTCGAGCTGACCGAGTGGCACCGCCAGATCTACGCAGCGCCGGAGATCGGCGGCGACGACCCGGGCGCGGCGTTCGACGAGCATCTCGAGCGCATCGGGCCCGAGAACCTCTGGGTCGCGGAGGAGGGGGGGCGCGTCGTCGGCCTGGCCGGCCTGATCCGGGGCGGCGAGGACCTCGAGCTCGAGCCCGTGGTCGTCAGCGAGTCGTGCCGCGGCCGCGGGATCGGCCGCGCGCTCGCGGGGGCCGTGCTAGCGGCAGCCGGGGACGCGCCCGTGATCGTCCGCCCGGTCGGCCGCAACGCCGAAGCGATTCGCTTCTTCCATTCAGTCGGGTTCGACGTCCTCTCGCGCGTCGAGCTGCTGCGTCATGCGTGGGACCGCTGGCAGCCCGCCGAGCGGATCGCCGACCGCGTCTTCCGCGCTTAGCGCCTCCGCGCGGAAGACCCGCACCGGCTCGGCCTTGCCGCGCACGTCGACCTCCCCGACCGCGGCCAGCCGGCAGACGCCCCCAGCGGCGTGCCCGGTCTCCTCGCTGACGAGCAGTGGCTCGCCGAGCTCCTTCGTCAGCGTCTGGAGCCGCGAGGCGACGTTGACCGCGTCCCCGATCACGGTGTACTCGAGCCTGCGCTGGCTGCCGACGTTGCCGGCGACGACCTCGCCCGTGCCGATGCCGATCCCGAACATGATCTCGGGCAGGCCGTCCACGCGCAGCTCTGCGTTCAGGCCGGCGAGCTCCCGCAGCATCCCCAGCGCAGCCTGGACCGCGTGCACAGCGTGGTCGGGCAGCGGGTTCAGCGGCGAGCCGAAGACGGCGAGGAGCGAGTCACCGCCGAACTTGTTCACGAGGCCGCCCTCGTCGACCACGACGCTCGACATCCGCTCGAAGTAGCGGTTGAGGACGCCGATCAGCCCGGCGGGCGGCAGCGTCTCCGTTAAGCCCGTGAAGTCGCGGATGTCCGCGAAGAGCGCCGTGCACGTGACAAGCCGGCCGTCGAGCCAGCCGCGCTCCTTGATCGCCTTCTCCGCCAGCTCGGGCGTCACGTACTGGCCGAACAGCTCACGCACGAGCGCTTCCCGCTCGAGCCCATCGGCCATCCGGTTGAATCCCTCAGCGAGGCGGACGAGCTCGCCGCCGCCCCGTTCCGGCACACGCGCCCGCAGGTCGCCGCGCTCCACGCGGCCGATCGCGTCGTCGAGGCGGCGCAGCGGCCGAACTATCGAGCGGCCGATGAGCAGCGCGACGCCGACCGCGAGCAGCAGCCCGACGACCGCGACCCCGCGCTCGATCGTGGAGATCGCCAGCCCCCCGATCGTCTCGGAGTGCTTCGCCTCCTCGCCGCCCTCGCGGTACGAGAGGAAGGCGAGGATCGAGATCGGAAGCAAGCTGACCGCGACGAACGAGGCCACCAGGCGAAGCCGGATTCCGGCCCCCCGACCCATGGGCTCAAGTATCCCGCACGCCGATCCGCGCGCGGTAGCCGAACCAGAACGGCACCGTCCGGTCGCCGAGCACGCGCCGCGCCGTCGCCTCGAGCTCGTCGAGCGGCAGACGGGCGCGGTGCGTCTCGATCGCGCCGAGCGAGCGGACGTACCCCATCAGGCGCTCCGCGTCGCCGTCCTCGACGGCGTGCAGGACGAGCTCGCGCGCGAAACGGAACCATCCGGACGCCCGCATGCGCGCCAGGTGCTCGTCCTTGCGGAGCGGCGCACGGGACGTCCAGGGCGAAATCGAGCCCGTCTGCTCCCGCAAGTCCTTGGCGGCGTCCAGCAGGGCCTCGAACGCGGCGTCGACCTCGGGGTGGACGACCGGCACTGCGTCGTAGTCGTAAGCGGCGAACACGCCGCCGGCGCGGAGGATGCGGCCGACCTCGGCGAACGTCGGCTCCGGCTCCATCCAGTGCAGCGACTGTGAGCAGGTGACGATGTCCGCGCAGGCATGCAGGAGGCCCGTCGCGCCCGAGTCGCCCGCCAGGTACTCGGCCCCGCCCTCGGCCTCCGCGACCGTGCGCATGTCCGCGTCCGGCTCGGCGCCGACGACGCGCTCCGCCCGCCCGAGCCAGGCCCGCGTGGAGAGCCCGGTGCCGCTGCCGAGGTCGACGACGAGCGCCGGCCGGCCGCCGCCGGTCATGCGGACCAGCAGATCGAGGAGCGCCTCGGGCGGTCGCGGCCGGAAGCGGTCGTAGGATTCCGCGAAGGAGGGCACTCCGACTCACGCTATAAGCTCCTCCGGTGCTGAGCGAGGGCCCGTTCTCCGCCCGCCTGCACGGGCTCGCAGAGTACGTGCTCGGCGGCTTCTTGATCGCGTCGCCGTTCATCTTCGGCTTCGAGGCCGACGCCGCGGTCGCGATCGCGGTCGTCGGCGGCGTAGTCCTGATCCTGATGGCCGCCACCGCCTCTACGGGGCCGAGCCTCTCCGGGATCGTCGGCGTCGGCGTCCACGCGCTCGTGGACGCCCTGCTCGCCGCCTTCCTGATCGCGACGCCGTTCGTGTTCGGCTTCTCGGACGAGGCGGCGCCCACGGGTCTCTTCATCGGCGTCGGCGTCGTGCACCTGCTGTCCACGATCGGCACCCGCTTCGTGCAGCCTGCCACCCCCCATCCGTAGGATGGAGTCGTGACCGCCGCCATCGCAGCCGGCCGCCGCATGCTCCCGAAGGGCTATGCCGATCTCGGCCGCCAGGTCCTGATCTGGTTCGGCTTCCTGGTCGTCTACCAGGTGGCCCGCGGCATGGCCGACCGCTCCCCCGCGGAGGCGATCGAGAACGGCCTGGCCGTGATCGACTTCCAGCAGCGGCTCGGCGCCCTCTTCGAGGTGTCGCTCCAGGGCCTGCTGCTCTCCTCCTCGTTCCTGCAGACCCTGACGTCGTGGACCTACTGGCTGTCCCAGTTCGTCGTCCTCGGCTTCGCGCTGCTCTACGTCTACCTGCGCCGGAACGGGGCCTTCCTCCGGTTCCGCAACACGATCCTCGCGGCGAACGTGATCGGGCTCCTCGGCTACATCGCCTTCCCGACGGCACCTCCGCGGATGTTCCCCGAGTTCGGCTTCGTGGACGTGCTCGCGAACTTCTCGTCGCTCAACCACGGCAGCGCGATCGTCGAGCTCGCCTCGAACCCCTACGCCGCGATGCCGAGCCTGCACGCGGCGGACTCGCTGATCGTGGGCCTGACGATGGCGGTGCTCGTCCGCAGGCGGGTCTGGAAGACGCTCTGGCTCGCCTGGCCCGCGTGGGTGGCGTTCTGCGTGATGGCCACCGGCAACCACTTCTGGCTCGACATCGCCGCCGGCGCGGTGGTGGCGGCGCTCGCGTACGGGGCGATCGCCCTCGCTTCCGGGCGCTCCGCTCCCGCCCGGGCGTGAGCGCGGTCAAGGAGACCTACACGTCGGGAGTGCGCCGGCTCGCAAGGCGCTCGATGACCGGCCTCGCGCGCACGCGGGTCACCCCGAACGCGCTCACCGCGCTCGGGGTCTCGCTCTGTGGCGTCGGCGCCGTCCTCGTCTACTTCGAGAGCCGGGGCGAGGTGCTCTTCTTCTGGCTCGGAGCGCTCGTCTTCGTCGTGGGCTCCCTGCTGGACATCCTCGACGGGGCGCTCGCGCGGCAGAGCGGGAAGGGGACGCCCTTCGGCGCCTTCATCGACTCGACCACCGACCGCGTCGGCGAGGGCGCGATGCTCGGCGCGATCGCGCTCGTCTTCCACCGCGACGGGAACGAGTGGGCCCTGGCGCTGGCGATCGCCGCGATCGCAGGCTCCTTCCTCGTCAGCTACACGCGGGCCCGTGCCGAGGCGCTCGGGCTCAAGGGCGACGTCGGGCTCGGCTCGCGGGCCGAGCGGGTGGTCGTGATCACCGGGGGGCTCGTCTTCGCGCCCTGGGGCGGCCTGCCCTGGGCGATCGCCGTGCTCACGGGGAGCGCGTGGCTGACCGTGCTGCAGCGGATTCTAGCCGTGCGCCGCCAGCTCGCCGCTCGCTGATAGCACTTATCTGCTATCACTAGCCCCGTGCGCAAGGAGGTTCTCGTCCGCATGCCCGCCGAGCTGAAGCACCAGCTCGCCGAGGAGGTGGCTGCCCGCGGCCGCAGCCTGAACGACGTCGCGGTCGGCCTCCTCGCCACCAGGTTCGCCGTCCCCTTCGAGCCGAGCGGCCGCGCCGGTAAGGCGCCGACGAGCGAGGGGCCGGTCCTGCTGCGCATGCCGGCTGAGCTGAAGGACAAGCTCGCCGCGCGGGCGGCGCAGCGCAAGCGCAACGTCAACGACCTCATCGTCGAGACGCTGACCGAGCGGCTCGGAAAGGACACCATGGCTTCCACGAACGGCAAGGCCCGCGACGACCGGAAGGTCCGCGTGGCGATCATCGGCGTCGGCAACTGCGCCAACTCGCTGCTCCAGGGCGTCGAGTACTACCAGGACGCGCCTGAGGACCAGTTCGTCCCCGGGCTCATGCACGTGAACCTCGGCGGCTACCACGTCCGGGACGTCGAGTTCACCGCGGCCTTCGACGTGACGACCGAGAAGGTCGGCAAGGACCTTGCCGACGCGATCTGGGCGCACCCCAACGACACGATCAAGTTCGCGGACGTCCCGAAGACGGGCATCACCGTCTCCCGCGGGATGACGCACGACGGGATCGGCAAGTACCTCTCCCAGATCGTGGACAAGGCGCCGGGCGAGACGGACGACGTCGTCGGGATCCTCAAGGAGACGAACACGGA
>JACVRU010000032.1 GCA_014534295.1 Thermoleophilia bacterium
CGCCGGCGAGCTCCGCAGCGGCGGTGAAAGAGAGGCCGTTCCAGGCCATGGAGAGCCCGCCGGCGACGAGGAAGGCGGCGAGGGCGACCGCGACCGGAGCGGCCGTGGCAGCGGCGGACGCGGCCATCGCGGCCACGAGTGCGAGCCCGATCCAGCGGAGCGGCCGCAGGCGCGTTCCGAGCACGTCCGACCAGCGACCGCCGCCGATCCGGAAGGCGGCGCCGAGGACGTTGATCGCCGCCAGCACCGCGGCGGCCCGGGAGACCGAGAATCCGCGCTCGTCGTGAAGGTAGAGCACGAGGAAGCCGAGCACCGCCACCTGCGCGACGAGGTAGAGGCCGCTCCCCCATCAGACGAGCCAGAGGCTGCGGTCGCGCAGCGTCCACGGGACTGCCTCGACGATCTGCTCGCGCACGCGCTCGCGAAGCAGCAGCACGCCGAGCACGGCGCCGAGCGCGGACATCCCGGCCAGCAGGAGGAACGCGGCGCGCAGCCCGCCCGCGTCGACCGCGGCGGGAAGGGCGAGCGCGCCGACGATCCCGCCGACCGGCACGGCCGTCTGTCGGATGCCGAGCGCGAGCCCGCGCTCGTCCCGGTCGAACCAGTTCATGATCGCCCGCCCGCTCCCGGACTGGACGCTCGAGCCGGCGGCGCCGGAGGCTCCGAGCAGGAGCACGAGCGGGAGGAGGCTCGAGACGAACGCGGCGCCCGCGAGCGCGGCGGCGGCGACCGCCATGCCGGCGCCGAGCGTCCACCGCTCGCCGAGCCGGTCGACGGCGAAGCCCCACGGGAGCAGCGTCAGGATCGTCCCGACCCAGCCGGCGCCGAGGACGATGCCGATCTGGCCGAGCGAGAGCCCGAGCTCGTCGCGGATCGCGGGCGCGATCACCGGCAGTCCCAGCCCCACCGCGGCGAATGCCGTCTGCGCCGAGAACCCGGCGGCGAGGATCGCCCAGCGGTACGGCGACCTCGTCACATTTCCGTGACGGGGGTCAGACCCTTGTTAAGACGGCCTAGAGCTGCCAGGGATTGAACGGCTTCGGGCCGGTGGCCGTGAGGACGCTCTTCGTCTCGAGGTAGAGGTCGAGCGTCTCGATGCCGAGCTCGCGGCCGAAGCCGGACTGCTTGTACCCGCCGAAGGGGATCCCGGGGAAGGCCGAGTACGGCATGTTGATCCCGATCTGCCCGGCCTTGATCGCCCGCGCGAGCCGGTGGCCCCGCGCGGGGTCGCCCGTCCACACCGTCGCAAACAGCCCGTACCTGACGTCGTTGGCGATCCGGATCCCGTCCCGCTCGTCCTCGAACGGGATCACGGTGACGACCGGGCCGAAGATCTCCTCCTGCGCCACGACCATGCGGTTCTCGACCCTCGCGAGCACCGTCGGCAGGTAGAAGGCGCCCTTGCCGTCGCCGGGCTCGCCGCCGAGGACGATCTCTGCGCCCTCCTCGCGGCCCTGCACGACGTAGCCGTGCACCCGGTCGCGGTGCGCGGCGGAGATCAGCGAGCCGACCTGCGTCTCCGGATCGAGCGGGTCGCCGACCTTGAGCCTCCCGGCGGCCTCGGCGAACCGCTCCACGAACTGGTCGTAGACCGAGCGCTCGACGAGCACCCGCGACCGCGCCTCGCAGCTCTGGCCGGCGGAGTAGTAGATCGACCAGACGGAGCTCGGGATCGCGTCGTCGAGGTTCGCGTCGGCGAAGACGAGGTTCGGGCTCTTGCCGCCCAGCTCGAGGGTGAGGCGCTTGATCGGCTCCGAGCAGAGCCGCATGATCTCGCTGCCCGTCTTCGTGGAACCGGTGAACGCCACCTTGTCGACGCCGGGATGGCGGACGAGGTACGAACCCGTCGTCGGGCCGTCGCCGGCGACGACGTTGACCACGCCCGCCGGGAAGCCGACCTCGGCCGCGAGCTCCGCCATCCGCAGCGCGGTCAGCGGCGTCGCCGGGTCGGGCTTGAGCACGACCGTGCAGCCCGCCGCGAGCGCGGGCGCGAGCTTCCAGGTGGTCATCATCGCCGGATAGTTCCAGGGCACGATCTGGCCGCAGACGCCGACGGGCTCCTTCAGCGAGTAGAACAGGAGCGAGCCGCCGACCGGGTGCGACCGCCCGGCGATCGAGGCGATCGCGGAGGCGTAGTAGCGGAAGTACTCGACACCGTTCGCGAGCTCGGCCTTGACGGAGGTGATCGCCTTGCCCACGTTGCGCGACTCGAGCTCGGCGAGCTCCTTGCGGTTGGCGGCGATCGCGTCCGCGAGCGCGTGCAAGAGGCGGGAGCGCTCGTTCGCCGGCGTCTTCCCCCACGGGCCAGCCAGCGCGGCCCGCGCCGCCGCGACGGCGCGGTCGACATCCTCCTCGCCCGCCATCGCGGCCCGGACGAGCGGCTCGCCCGTCGCGGGCTCGACGAGCTCGCGGACCTCGCCCGAGGACGGCTCGACGAGCTCGCCGCCGATGAAGAGCCCGTACTCGCGCCCCGTCGTGACCGCCATCGGCCGCACTCTAACCAAGCGGTCGAGGATCCAGGATCCGAGGTTTTCGCCTCCGGCGAGGCGGTTATCCTTCTGTTTCGGATCCGAAAGCGAGCGAGGAGGCCAAGGATGGGCGAGATGCTCCATGTCGAGGCGGCCCGGATACCCGACCGCGACCGGCTGCTCGGGCTGCTGAAGATCAACGGGATCGACGCGCGCGCGGTCGACGAGGTCGGGATCGAGGTGCCCTGCGACGGCGACGACGCAGGCCTGGCCTGCGAGGAGCTGCTCGGGGAGGTCGAGGCGGCCATCTTCGACCTCGGCGCCCCCTTCGTGCCGACGAAGCACGAGGGCGTGATCTACATCCGGCCGCCGATCGGCTAGAGGCGCTCGAACAGCGCGGCCTGCCCCTGGCCGACGCCGACGCACAGCGTCGCCAGGCCGTAGCGGCCGCCGCGGCGCCGCAGCTCGTGGAGCAGCGAGACGACGAGCCTCGCGCCGCTCATTCCCAGCGGGTGGCCGATCGCGATCGCGCCGCCGTTCACGTTCACGCGCTCCGGGTCCAGCCCGAGCTCGCGGATCACGACCAGCGACTGCGACGCGAACGCCTCGTTCAGCTCGACCAGGTCGAGGTCCTGGACGGAGATCCCGACGCGGCCGAGCAGCCTGCGGACGGCCGGCACGGGCCCGATCCCCATCACCCGGGGGTCGACCCCCGCGGCTGCGCTGCCAACGAACGCGCCCAGCGGCTGCGCTCCGAACGCCCGCGCCCGTTCCTCGCTTGCGATCACGAGCGCCGCCGCGCCGTCGTTGATCCCGCTCGAGTTGCCCGCCGTGACGGACCCGCTCTCCCGGAACGCCGGCCTGAGGGCGGCGAGCTTCTCGGCACTCGTGTCCGGCCGTGGATGCTCGTCGGAGTCGACCTCGCCCACGGCCACGAGCTCCTCGCCGAGCTTCCCGGCCGTCTGCGCCGCGGCCCAGCGCTGCTGCGACTGCAGGGCGAAGGCGTCCTGGTCCTCACGCGTCACGCCCCACCGCTCCGCGACGTTCTCGCCGGTCTCGCCCATCGACTCGAGCGGGAACAGGGCCGCGAGTCGCGGGTTCGGGAACCGCCACCCGAGTGTCGTGTCGTACGCCGGCCGGTCGCCGCGGGGGAAGGCCGTGTCTGGCTTTGCCATGACGAACGGGGCCCGGCTCATCGACTCGACCCCGCCGGCGACGAACAGGTCTCCGTCCCCGGCCGCGATCGCGTGACAGGCGGACACGACCGCCGACAGCCCCGACGCGCAGAGCCGATTCACCGTCACGCCCGCGACCGACTCCGGCAGCCCCGCGAGCAGGGCCGCCATCCTGGCGACGTTGCGGTTGTCCTCGCCCGCCTGGTTCGCGCACCCGAGGAAGACGTCCTCGATCTCCGCCGGCTCGACGCCGGCACGCTCGACGGCGGCGGCGATCGCGGTGGCCGCGAGGTCGTCGGGACGCACGCCAGAGAGCGCGCCGCCGTACCGGCCGACCGGCGTCCTGACGGCCGAGATCACCACGGCGCGTGCCACGGCGGGGAGCGTATCCTCCGCCGATGCGCCGCCTCGCCGCACTGGCCGCCTGCCTCGCGGTATCGGCCGGATGCGGCGGGTCCGACGAGCCGGAGCAGGCCGAGCAGGTCGGCGAGGCCGGCGGCCTGGACGTCTACGAGGTCGCCTCGCAGGGGTTCGCGATCACCTGGCCTGTCCGGTGACGTCTACTCGGCGCGCGGAGCTGCTCGCCGGCTCCGCCGAACGACTCGACTACCGGTTGCGCATCACGAGCGGGGGCGCCCAGCAGGAGGTGACGACGCGCCAGCTTCTCGTCGCCGGGCAGGGCACCGGCTACGTGGTCACGTTCTCGACGCTGCCCCGGCACTCTGGGCGGTACGCGCCGGGCTGCGAGCGGATCGCCCCGCTCACCGACCCTCGACTAGCGCCAGGAGCTCGTCCACGGCGCGCCGCCCCTCGTCGCCCAGGTCGAGCGTCAGCTCGTTGACGTAGAGCTCGACGTGCCGCCGGATCGTCTCCTCGTCGACGCCCCGCGAGTAGCCGGCGGCGAAGCGCAGCGCCTCCTCGCGGTGCGCGAGCGCCGACTCGATCGAGCTCCGCAGCGCCGCTGCGGCCGGCGCGCTGTCGACGTCGTGGCGCGCGGCGACGAGGCCGAGCGGCAGCGGCAGACCCGTCTCGGCGGTCCACCACTCGCCGACGTCCACGCACTTCGCCAGGCCCTGCCGCTCGTAGATCAGCTGTCCCTCGTGCAGGACGAGCCCGGCCGCCGCCCGCCCGGAGGCGACCTCGTCGAGAATCTCGTCGAAGGGCACGACCCGGTGGAGGAAGTCGCCGCCGAGGTACTCGCGCAGGACGAGGAATCCGGTCGTGAGCCGGCCCGGCACCGCGATCTCCGTCCGCTGGAGCTGGCCTCGTGACAGCTGCTCCGCCGCCACGACGACCGGCCCGTAGCCGAGCCCCATGCTCGCGCCGCACGGAAGCAGCTCATAGCGGTCGCGAACGAGCGCGTAGGCATGCGCCGAGAGCGCCGTCACCTCGAGCCGGCCCTCCAGCGCCCACTCGTTCAGGGTCTGGATGTCGGAGACGACGTGCTCCCAGTCGGCCGGCAGCGCCCAGGCCATGAAGGCGTCGTCCGCATCCGCGCTGTAGCCGAAGCGGATCCGCACGAGACCGAAACTACACTGGCTGCATGCGCCGTAGACTCGGGGAGGCGCACGAGAGCGGAGGTGCCGGCTTCGCCGGCGGCGGAGCGGGTAAATGGCTGAGCTCAGCGACGCGATCCAGCACTACCTGCGGGCGATCTACAAGCTCGGAGCCGGCGGCGGGCGCGTGGCCGTGAGCTCGATCGCGCGCGAGCAGGGCGTCTCCGACGCGTCGGCGAGCGCCATGGTCAAGAAGCTCGACGCGCTCGAACTCGTCGACCACGAGCCGTACCGGGGCGTCCTGCTGACCGACGCCGGCGAGCGCGTCGCGGTCGAGGTGATCCGCCACCACCGGCTGCTCGAGCTCTACCTGGCCGAGACGCTCGGCCTCGCCGTCGACGACGTGCACGACGAGGCCGACCGGCTCGAGCACGCGCTCTCGGAGGAGCTCGAGGCGCGGATCGACCGCGCGCTCGGCTACCCGACGCACGACCCGCACGGGGACCCGATCCCCGACGCGGACCTGAACTGGCCGGCGGGGTAGCGCCTAGGAGTCCGGCGGACGGCTGCGGTTGAGCGCGGCGATCTGGCCGCCGAGGACCGTGTCGTCCCAGCCGTTCATGAAGTCGGCGTGCGCGGCGTACCGCCCGGCCGAGATCAGGGCGCTGCGCGGCACGGGCGGATACAGCACGATCAGCGTCACCGTCGGCACCGGCACGGGATGCGTGGCCGGGCAACGGCCTGCGCTCGAGTAGGCCATGTGGCGCTTGTGGTCGACGCTGTCCGCGGTCTTGCCGTTCCAGCAGTTCGGGAAGTCGACGCGGAGTACCAGCGTCTGGCGTGTCGCGCAGGCGGGGATCGTCGGAAAGGGCCTGTTCGTGCCGACGCCGCCGCAGCTCCAGGAGACATGCGTCGTCGGCTGTGGCCGCGTCGCCTCGGGGTTGCCCGCGATCATCTTCAGCCCCGACGGCGGCAGGTGGATCGGCTCGTAGGTGCGCTTCACGTAGTACGCGAGCGCGGCCAGCGGGCGGACGGGGTCGCGGCCGTCGAAGATCGTGGGCACCCAGTACGACGACGCGTCGCCCTCGTCCGGGCAGCTGCTCGGACTGTTGCGGATCGTGGCCGGGGTCGAGTGCGCGTTCACCCCCCGCGCACCGATGAAGGTGTGGTTGTGCGACTTGCCCGGCTGCCCGGCGAACGCGATCGGGTCGTCGTTGTTGAAGTGGCTGAAGCCGCAGCCGATCACGTAGTAAGGCCCGCCTGGGAAGGCCGCCGCCGGCGCGGTCGCGGCCCCTTGGGCGGCCGACAGCGCGAGGCCCGCGCCGCCCACGGCGGCCGCCAGAGCCAGGAACCCGAGACGTCGCCTCACGCGCCTCCCGACGTCGTGCCGAAGCGCACATCCTTTCACACCGGGTCGGTCAGCGCCGGCCGAAGAACCAGCGCTCCAGCGGGCCGAGCAGCTCGGAGCGCTTGAAGGGCGGCACCCGTCCCTGGTCGAAACCGTCCTCCTCGAGCACGCGCACGTCGTCCTCGAGCGCCGCGTTCGCCGCCTCGAGCGCGTCGTCGAGCTCGTAGCCCTCGAAGACGTAGTCCTCGCCGCGGGGGGCGTCGCTCTGCCGCAGGTGCGGGTTGACGGCGCGCCCGACCGCCCAGAGCGCTCCCGGCTTCCGCTCGATCCAGAGAACGATGCGCTCCTCGTCGCCGCGGTCGTCGACACCCGTCAGCACGCGCTCGGCGAACCGGGCGTCCGTCTGCCGCCGTTGCACGGCAGGAGGATACAATCGCGCCCGTGCCGACGAGGATCGCCTCCTTTTTCCGGAATCCCTTCTCGTTCCTCTTCGCCAAGTCGAGCCTCGAGGAGCGGCTCGCGGCCTACGTGATCCGCGAGCACGACCGCGGGCGGGAGCTGGACGAGATCCTCGAGGACAGGTACCTGGTCAACCGCACGACGCCGAGCCAGCGGCAGCGGCTGCTCGACCGGCCTGAGGTGATCCGCGCGATCGGCGACGACGCGATCGAGTCGGCGAAGACCTCGGCCTCGGAGTCCTAGAGCTCCTGCCCGACCCCCCGCTCGCGCGCGCGCTCGAGCGCGAGCGCGCCGACGGCCACGTCCCAGGCGGCGATCCCGTTCGACTTGAACACGACGATGTCCTCGTCGGACTGGCGGCCTGCCAGCTCGCCGGCCACGACCTCCTGGAGCTCGTGCACCTCCAGCCAGTCGAGCACGCCCTGGGCGACGGGGTCGATCAGATCGCCGGACTCGAGCATCGACTGTTCCCGCGAGTCGCAGCAGACGAACGCCGCGCGCTCGAGCACGAGGTTGTCGAGCTCACGGGCGCCGGGGTCGTTGGCGCCGATCGCGCAGACGAGCGCGCCCGGCACGAGCCAGTCGCCGCGAAGGACCGGGTCCTTGGAGGTCGTCGACGTGACGACGATCTCCTGCGCGCCGGCCTCGTGGTGCCCGTCCGCGGGGTGGGCGCCGACGGCCTCGCAGAAGCGCTCGAGCCGCTCGGGGGTGCGGCAGTACGCGACGACGCGCTCGACCGCCGGCACGGCGGCCCGGATCGCCGCCACCTGCGTCTCGGCCTGGAAGCCGCAGCCGATCACGCCCAGCGTCTTCGCGCCCTGGCGCGCGAGGTGCTTCGCGGCGACGCCGCTCGCGGCGCCGGTGCGCAGCTGTCCGAGCCGGTTCGCCTCGATCACGCCTGCGAGCTCGGCCCTGCCGGCCTCGAAGACGAGGACGAGGAACCGGACGTCCTCGTAGCCGAACGCCGTGTACGTCTTCAGGCCCGCCTTGTCGAGCTCGAGGTCGGCCGCCGCCATCACGGCCATCAGCCCGCCGTCGAGGTCGATCCGGTAGCGCGGCCGGTTCTCGACGCTCCCGCCGGCGAGCCGCAGAAACGAAGCCTCCACCGCCTCGAGCGCGTCCTCGATCGTCAGCAGTGCGTCGACGTCCGACTCGGTCAGGTACAGCGCCAAGGGCGAGAAGCTATACCGTGGCGGCGTCCCTGATGGCCCGGAGAGCGCTCGTCATCGGCCTCGACTGCGCCGCGCCCCAGCTCGTCTTCGACCGCTGGCTCGACGAGCTCCCGAACCTGCGCGCGCTGACCGAGCGCGGCGCGTGGGGCGTCCTGCGCAGCTGCGACCCGCCGATCACGGTGCCGGCCTGGTCGGTGATGACCTCGTCCCGGAACCCGGGCGCGCTCGGCTTCTACGGTTTCCGCAACCGCAAGGACCGCAGCTACGACGCGATGGGCTTCGCCGACTCGCGCGCAGTCAAAGTGCCGCGGATCTGGGACCTGCTCACGGCGCAGGGGCGGCCGTCGGTCGTGCTGGGCGTACCGCAGACGTACCCCGTCTCGCAGGTCGACGGCGTGATGATCTCGTGCTTCCTGACCCCGGACACGAACCGCCAGTACACGTATCCCGCATCCGTGAAGCAGGAGATCGAGGGGCTCGTCGGCGAGTACCTCGTCGACGTCCCGAACTTCCGGACGGAGGACAAGGCTCGCGTCCTGCGCGACATCGAGACGATGACCGAGCGGCGCTTCCGCGTCGCCGAGCACCTCGCCGAGACGCGCCCGTGGGACCTCTTCTTTCTCGTCGAGATGGGCACCGACCGCGTCCACCACGCGTTCTGGCGCTACGCCGACCCCGAGCACCGGCTCTACGAACCCGGCAACGAGTTCGAGACGGCGATGGTCGACTACTACCGCGGCGTCGACGAGAAGCTCGGCCGGCTGCTCCGGTTCGCCGACGAGGACACCGCCGTGCTGGTGGCGTCGGACCACGGCGCCAAACGGATCGACGGCGGCATCTGCGTCAACGAATGGCTGCGGCAGGAGGGCTACCTGGCGCTGAAGGAGGAGCCGTCCGAGCCGACGCGGCTGAGCCCGGACCTGGTGGACTGGGAGCGCACGGTCGCCTGGGGCGAGGGCGGCTACTACTGCCGGCTGTTCCTGAACGTCGAGGGCCGCGAGCCGGCGGGCGTCGTGCCGGCGGCCGACTACGAGCGCGTCCGGGGCGAGCTGAAGGAGAAGCTGGAGGCGCTCGGCGACGAGCATGGCCGCCCGATCGGGACGGTCGCGCACCGGCCCGAGGACCTGTACGCGGAGCGGAACGGGATCGTCCCCGACCTGATGGTCTACTTCGGCGACCTCTTCTGGCGCAGCGTCGGCCAGATCGGCACGGGCACGGTGCACGTGTTCGAGAACGACACGGGCCCGGACGACGCGAACCACGCGCACGAGGGCCTGTACGTGCTCGCGGCCGCGGGCGTCGAGGGCGGCCGCGGCGAGGAGCGGAGCATCCTGGACGTCGCGCCGACACTCCTGACGTGGCTCGGCGAGCCGGTGCCGCCGGAGATGGAAGGGCGGAGCTGGCTCTGAAGCCCCGCTTCCCCGGCACGCGGCCGACGCGCTTCGGTCACCCCAATGAGGCGACCCACAACCGGATCAACTACCGGATCATGGAGCAGGCGCTCGCCTACGCGGCCGAGCGCTACGCGCGGGGACGGCTCGTCGACGTCGGCTGCGGCTCGAAGCCATGGCACGCCGCCTTCGCTCCCCACGTGAGCGAGCACGTCGGCGTCGACCACATCGACTCGAAGCGCGCGCCCGGCTCCGTGGACGTGATCGCGGGCGCCTACGAGATCCCGCTCGAGGACGGCCACGCCGAGACGATCCTCATGTCGGCCGTGCTCGAGCACCTCGAGCAGCCGGCCCGGGCGCTGGCGGAGGCGCACCGGCTGCTGGCGCCCGGCGGCCACGTGATCCTGACGGCGCCGCTCTTCTGGCCGCTGCACGAGCAGCCGCGCGACTTCTTCCGCTACACCCCGCACGGCTTCCGCTTCCTGCTCGAGGAGGCGGGGTTCGAGGTCGTGGAGATCGTCCCGCTCTCGGGCGTCTGGGTGACGGTGTCGCTGCAGGTCTCCTACGCACTGCGGCGCTACCGGAAAGGGCCGCTCGCGCCCGTGGCCGACGGGCTGACGGTCGCGCTGCAGTGGCTGGCTGCGCGCTGGGAGCAGGTCGACTTCCAGCCCAAGTTCAGCTGGAGCCATCTCGTAATCGGGAGGAAGCCATGAGCAACCTGTGGAGTGACGACTGGGACGAGGGCGAGGACTGGTCGGGAGGCGGCGGCAAGTCGAAGCGGCTGCCGCGCGGGCCGGGCCTCGGCGCGACGGTGTACGAGCTCGGGCCCGGGAACTTCCTCGTGTACCACTTCCACCACGGAATGGAAGAGATGCTGTTCGTGCTCCGCGGCCGGCCGACGCTCCGAACGCCTGACGGCGACCGGCAGCTCCAGGAGGGCGAGGTCGTCTACTTTCCCAACGGCCCCGCCGGCGCCCACGGAATGCGGAACGACACGGACGAGCCGGTGCGCTATCTGATGACCTCGAACGCGACCCCCGGCGCGCTCGTGTCGGAGTACCCGGACCTGAAGCAGATCACCGCGCAAGCGCCGACAGGCTCACAGACGGGCGAGCAGCTCTGGCTGATCCATGACGTGGAGGAGAGCTAGCCCACCTGCTGCAGCTGGACGAGGTTGCCGCAGGTGTCGTCGAGGATCGCGAACTTGCCCCAGGGCATCTCCGTGAGCTCCGTCGTGAACGTCACTCCGAGACCGGTCAGACGCTCGTAGTCCGCGTCGATGTCGTCCGAGAAGAACGCCGTGATGGGGATGCCCTGCTCGCGCAGCGACGCCTGATAGGCCTTCGACGCAGGGTTGGTATTCGGCTCGAGCACGAGCTCGACGTCGGGACCTTCCGGGGCCGTGACAGTGAGCCATCGGTAGTCGTCCTGGCTCACGTCCGTGCGCTTCTCGAAGCCGAATTTCTCCGTGTAGAACTCGAGCGCCTTCGCCTGGTCGTCGACCGGAATGCTGACCAACTTGATCGTGATGCTCACAGCGAGCTCCTTTCCTAGAGGTAGCCGAGCTCCTCGAGCCGGGCCGAGAGGATCGCCTCGTCCTCCGCGGCGATCGGGGCCGCCTCGACGCTCTCGGCCGTCAGGGCCTCCAGCTCGGCGCGCAGCTCCGCGACGAGCTCGGGCTGCTCGCGCGCGAGGTTGTGACGCTCTTTCGGGTCGGCGTCGAGGTCGTAGAGCGCATCGACGACCCTTGGGTCCTCCAGCGACGTGATCAGCTTCCAGCGGCCGCTGCGAAGCGCGTGCTGCGAGACGGTCGGGACGCCGGGCGTGACGCCGACCTCCATCGCCACCGCGTGCTCGGGCGGGTCGCCGCCTTCCCGCACGCTCTCCGCCAGCGATACCCCCTGCCAGCCCGGCACCGGCTCCGGGAGCCCCGCCAGCTCCACCAGCGTCGGCGCCAGGTCGACGTGGCCGACGACCGCGCGTCGCACGCCGACCGGCACGTCCGGCCCCGCGAAGGCGAGCGGCACCCGCACGAGCGGCTCGAGCAGCGTCTGGTTGTGGTTCCAGAAGTAGCGCGGCGCCAGCTTCAGCAGCCGCTTCGACTCGCTCCGCACGCCCCGCTCGAGCAGCGCCAGCGACCACTTCTGGATCGGCAGCCGCGGCGTGATCCGACGCGCCAGCCCCTGCCAGCGGAGCGAGAGCGGCTCGAGGAGGAGGTTCTCGCCGTGGTCGCCGGTGAGCACGACGATCGCGTCGCCGGCGGCGTCGCGCATCCGCCCAAGCCACGCGTCGATGCCGTGAATCGACCGCTCGTACGCATTCCGACCGTACCGCCACCGGTCGCACGAACGGGGGTAGGAGCGAGGCGTATGTACATCCCAAACATGCACGAGCCCGAAGAACGGCCGCTCCAGCTCGCGCACCTTCGCCACCGCCTGCTCGCCCCACTCGGAGTGCACGGATCGCCGCGGGACGTCCCGGTAGTCCGCCTCCTGGAAGCCGCGGAAGAGCCCGATCGAGTCGAGCAGCGGCCCCGTCACCGAGCACCACGTCCGGTAGCCGCCGCGCGCGAGCTCCTCCGCGACCGACGGGACGTCCTCAGGCAGCGCGGCGCCCCGCAGGGCCCGCACCCCGTGGGCCGCCGGGTAGCGCCCGGTGAGCATCGACGTGAACGCGGGCGAAGTCGTCGGACAGACCGTGTACACGTCCGAGAAGCTCGCGCTCTCGGCCACGAGCCGCCGCGCCTCCGGCCCGAGGCGGGCGTCCGCGCGCAGGCAGTCGACGACGATCACGAGCAAGCTCGGGCTCATCCGCGCGATGTTAGGCGCTCAACGGGAACGTCTCGACGGTGAGCCAGCACCGCCCGTCGAACGCCGTGATTGCGAGCTCGCGCACGACGGACTCGCCGTCGAGCCGGCCGCCCTTGAGCGCCTTCCAGGCGGCCGGTCCGCGGTTGGTCGTACGCGGGTGAACGACAGTGACGTGTGGACGGACGTCGAGCCGATCGGCGGACAAGCGGGGGAGAAACTCGCGCGCGCCAGTCCAACCCCCGTCCAGATCCTCGACCGCGACGTATACGCCGCCTTCCGGAGCCTCCCAGTGCGCGATGGCACCGAGGCTCAGTCGAAACGGGGCGAGGCCCGCCACCGCCGGCACCTGGTCGCCGAGCTCGACCGGGTACGCGACCGTGACGTGCGCCGCGATCTGCATCGCCATCGCCGGATCCCAGACCCGGCGGAGTTCTTCGACGCGGGCCGCAACCGCTCCCTCGAGGAACGCCGTCAGGTGCCACGACGGTCCCTGCGTCAGCGCCAGCTCGACCAGGCGGCGCACGAGCCCGCCATCCTGGCCGCGGTTCTCGTCCAAGAGCCCGAGGTCGTCCTTCCCGACCCACCGCGACTCGACGTGCCGGGGCAACTCTAGGCGCGGATGCGCGAGATCGCCCTCCACGCCGACGAGGAAGTCGAACTCGCGGCGACCCTCCCCGGCCCACTCCCAATCGGCCACGTAAGCGAGCGCGGGGTTGCCGACGACCTGCCAGCCGGTCTCCTCTTCGACCTCCCGCGCCAGCGCCGCCAGCAGGGCCTCACCCGGCTCGACGTGTCCGCCGACGATATCCCAGCAGCCGGGCAGGAACGAGCGATCCCAGCCGCGGCGGTCGACGAAGGCCCGGCCGAGAACGTCGACGACCAGCGCGCCGACGACGGCCCGGCGCCCGTCCTCCGCGGCGCGGTCCTGGAGGACGCCAAGATCGAGGCCCGGGCTAAACAAGTCTGCGGTACAGCGACTCGAGCTGCTCGCCGGGATCGCCGAGCCGCTCGCGGACGACACGCTCGTTGCGCTCCCCGCAGCGCGCCCGCAGCTCGGGATCGCGGAGCAGCTTCAGCAGCGCCTCGGTGACCGCGTCCTCGTCGCGGCACTGGACGACCTCGCCCCCCTCCCCCGGAG